>NZ_JCACHA010000667.1:0-13180 GCF_059503625.1 Skermanella sp. | reverse complement strand
CAAGCGCTGTCGTCGGCTCGTCCAGGACCAGCAGCGCCGGGTCGGACGCCAGCGCCATCGCGATCACGACCCGCTGCTGCATGCCCCCCGACAACTGGTACGGATAGAGCGCTGCGACGCGGTCGGGCTCCGAAATCCGGACCTTGCGCAGCATGTCCAGCGCCGCCTCCGTCGCGGCCCGGTGGGGCAATCCTCGATGATGCCGGAAGACCTCCGCCACCTGTGCGCCGGCGCGGATGGTCGGGTTGAGGGCGCTTCCGGGGTTCTGGTAGACCATCGCGATGCGGTCGCCCCGGATGCGCCGCAGTTCCGGCGCCGTCATGGTGAAGAGGTCGCGTCCCTCGAACAGCACGTGCCCGGACGTCAGCAACCCGTTGCGGGGCAGGTAGCGCAGCACGGCCATGGCGAGCGTGGACTTGCCGCAGCCGGACTCTCCGACGAGGCCGTACGCCTCGCCGGGCTGGACCACCAGCGAGACGTTGCGGACGGCGTCGACCAGATCCCGCCGGCGCTGGTAGCTGATGGTGACGTTGTCGAGTTCGAGCAGGGGTGCTGTCACGGCTCCAGATATTCCTTAAGCCCGTCGGCGGCCAGCCCGATGGCGACCACCACCCAGGCGATGCCAAATGCGGGGAACAGGACGGTCCAGGGGGCTGTCGTCAGCAGCGCTTGGTTCTCGCTGACCATCAGCCCCCAGTCGGGGGTCGGGGGCTGGACGCCGAGGCCCAGGAAGCCCAGCGTCGCCGAGGTGAAGACGGCGTAGCCGAGCCGGACCGTGCCCTCGACGATCAGCGGCCCGCGGACGTTGGGCAGCAGTTCGACCGCCATGATGTAGAGCGCGCCCTCGCCGCGCAGCTGGGCGGCCTGGACGTATTCCTTGCGGGCCTCCACCAATGCTGCGGCCCGGACCGTGCGGGCGATCAGCGGCGCGAAGACGAGGCCGATGACGAGGATCACGTTGCCGGTCCCCGCCCCCAGGAAGGTCAGGGCCAGCATCGCCAGGATGACGATCGGAAAGGCCATGACGGCGTCGAGCACGCGCATCACGACCTCGTCCACCCAGGACCCGAACCAGGCGGTGACCAGCCCGATCGCAGCACCCAGCACCAGCCCGAGCAGTGTCGCGGCCGGCGCTATCGTCAGGACATAGGTCCCGCCATGCATCACTCGGCTCGCCATGTCCCGGCCAAGCTGGTCGGTGCCGAACCAGTGCGCCGCCGAGGGCGGCTGGGAGATCGCGAGGAAGTCGATCTCCGCCGGCGGATAGGGGGCGAACCACGGGGCGCCTATGGCGGTCACGATCCAGACCAGCACCATGGCCAAGCCGATGGCGAGCGGGATCGTCCCGCGCGCCGGCGTGAAGCGGCGCCTCCGCGAGCCGCGCCGGCCGTCAATGAGCGTTTCGGCCATGGCGTACCCGTGGGTTGAGGACGGCGTAGAGCACGTCGGCGGCAAGGTTGCCGAGCGCGAAGACGACGGTGATGGCGCGCGAGCAGCCGACCAGCAGGGGGATGTCCTTGTTGGTCGCGGCGAAGTGGATCAGGCTGCCGATGCCGGGGTATTTGAACAGGGTTTCCACGACCACCAGACCGCCGACCAGCCAGCCGATCTGCGCGCCGATCACCGTCACGGTCGGCAGCAGGGCATTGCGCAGCACGTGCCGCCAGACGACGGTCCGGGGCGGCAGCCCCTTCAGCGTCGCGGTGCGGGTATAATCGGCCGCCAGCGCCTCGATCATGCTCGCCCGCGTCATCCGGAAAAGATAGGCGAACAGCAGGAGCACGAGGCAGGCGACGGGCAGGACGAGGTGGGCCGCCACCGTCAGCGGACCGGCCCCGTCGGGCGGCAGCGCCTGGATCGGCAGCACGGCTAGCCAGATGCCGAAGACGAGGATCAGGAAGACGCCGGTGACGAATTCCGGCAGCGCGCCGACGGCGAGGCTGACGGTGGACAGCACGCGGTCGAACAGCCCGCCCTCGCGCCGGGCGGCGGCCACGCCGGACGCGATGGCGAGCGGGACCAGGACGGCCAGACCGCTGCCGGCCAGCAGCAGCGAGCGGCCCAGCCGCTCCAGTACCAGGGGGAAGACGGCGGTGCTGAAGGCATAGGATCGTCCCCAGTCGCCCTGCACCACGCCGGCCAGCCATTCCGCGTAACGGACCACCACCGGCCTGTCAGCACCCAGTTCGGCGTTCAGGCGCGTCACGGCATCCTGTGGGGCGAAGGGGCCGAGGATGATCCGCGCCACGTCCCCCGGCAGGACGTTGGTGATCGCGAAGATCAGCACCGAGGCCACCGCAAGCGTGAAGGCGAGCAGGAGCACCCGACGGCCGACGAAACGCAGCATCTCAGGCTTCGACCCAGACCTGGGTAAGGTCGAGATAGTTGGACATGCTGCCGGTCAGGTTCTTCACCGTGGCGCGGGAAGCGCGCAGGTTCTTGTTGAAATAGGCGATGACCGCGGGGACCTCTTCGTTGAGCAGGGCCGCCATGTCGTTGCCGATCTTGGTGCGGGCCGCGACGTCGGGTTCGGCTTCGAACTTGGCGAGCATCTCGTCGAACTCGGGGTTCTTCCAATGGGCGGCGTTCCACTCCGCCGTGCTGCGAAAGCTCTGGGCCAGGATCTGTGCCGCCACCGGGCGGCTGGTCCAGTCGGTCAGGCCGAAGCCGACTTCCGTCCAATGATTATAGTAGAGGTTGGTCGGTTCCACCTTCAGGTTGACCTTGATCCCGGCGGGGGCAAGCATCTGCTGGGCCAGCGCCGCGAACTGCGGCAGTTCCAGATATTGGTGGGTATAGAGGTCGATCGTGAAGCCCTGGGGATAGCCGGCTGCCGCCAAAAGCTCGCGGGCCTTCTGCATATTGCCCTGGCGCTGGACGATCTCGATCTTCTCGGGGTAGATCGGAGCGATCGGATGATCGTTCGCCACATCGGCCAGACCGCCCAGCAGCCCGCGCACCATGGTCGGGCGGTCGAAGCACAGCGCCACCGCCTGCCGGACCCGCTTGTCGTCGAACGGCTTCATGTCCGTCCGCATGCAGAGCTGGCGATGGTCGGCGGCGTCGGCCTGGATCAAGGCGATGCCGGGAGCGTTCCTGATGCCCTGGGCGTCGATATAGCTGAGCTGCTGGACGACCTGGATGTCGCCGGACTGAAGCGCCAGCACCATCGGCTGGGGCGATTCGAAGGTCTGGATCTCCAGCCGGTCCAGATAGGGCTTGGGCTGGTCCCAGTAATCGGGATTGCGCTCGAACGTTGCGCCTTCCTGCGGGCGGTAGGAGACCAGCTTGAACGGACCGGTGCCGACCGGCTTTTCGGCGAAGTTGCCGGCATAGTCTGCGGGCAGGACGACGCAGTTGTAGGTCTGCGTGAAATACGGGAACGTGCCGATCGGGCGGTCCAGCGTGAAGCGGACGGTGTGGTCGTCGACCTTGGCGATGCCCTCCTTCTTCAGGAACGGCATGGCGCCGGCGGCGGGCGACGCGTTGGCCGGATCGACCAGCCGCTGGAAGCTTGCGACGACGTCGGCGGCCGTCATCGGCCTGCCGTCGTGGAACTTGACCCCCTGGCGGAGCTTGAAGGTCCAGACCTTGCCGCCGTCGGACGGCTCCCACGAGGTCGCAAGCACGGGGCGAAGCGTCAGGTCGGGCTCGGCGTAGACGAGGTACTCGGCGGCCTGCTGGACGATGGCGATGCCGCCGGAACTGTTCAGCTTGACCGGATCGATCGTGGTGGCGGCGGGTACCGCCACCTTCAGCGAGCCGCCGCGCTTCGGGGCCGGCGCCTGGGCGAAGGCGGAAGACACCAAGGCGGAAGACAGGGCTGCCGTGCCGGCAAACACCAAGGTGAGAGCCATCGCCGACGTGCCCGCCAGGAACTGGCGGCGGCTGGTGCCGGCGGCGGATAACGTGTGGTCTGTGCGCTTTACCATGATTCTGGTGCCTCCGGTTTACTGGGCGCGCACATGTCGCAACGCCGGACTACTGCTTCGATGCCGCTTCCGTGCGGAATTCAGGATCGCTTAACCTGTCAGATCGGCATCGCCGGATGCAATACCGCACGGTAGCCGCCCCGCATCGATAAAGCGCTTCGACAAAACGGTGACATTAAACGTCATTGATGGATTTTTGTTGCTTCTTTGCGCCGTTCGGGCGGCGTGCGCCGGTGTGGCCGGAACGCGGTGGCTTAACGGTTCCTTATCCGTCTGGATGGCAGGGTGGCGGTGTCGGTTCATAACGCGGGGACAGCGCCGTACCCATGGCGACAGCCGCTCAAGCCACAGCAGCTTCCGGCCTCAGTTACGAGCCGGTCAATCTGGCGGGCCGCTACGAGATCCTGCCGGGAACCCCGTTGCCGTCGCTGGACGGGCCGGGTGGGGCGGCCTTTGCCGTAAGGGCTCTGCGCGACCGCAAGGTGGAGGTCTTCGCCCGCGTCGGCACCTTGGGCGTGCCGCCCCGGATGGACCTGCTGTCGGGCATCCGCGGAATCGAGCATGTGGCGCTGATGCGCATGATCGAGTGGGGCATGGTCGACTGGCCGGTCGACGGCATGAAGCGGATCGTCTTCATCCTGGAAAATCCCGGCGGCCGCCGGTTCATGAACAGCCTGGGCGACACCCGCGAACAGATGACGGAGGAGCAGATCACCCGTGCGGTGATCCAGCCGCTGGCGTCAGCCCTGCGGGAGTTGTCGAGCCGCGGGATCGTGCATGGCGATATCCGTCCGACCAACATCTTCCTGCGCGACCAGGGCACCAGCGGCATCATGCTGGGCGAGTGCGTGTCCGCCGTCACGTCCTTCGGCCAGTCGCCTCTGCTTCTGACGACCGAGCGGGCGATGGCCCAGCCGTCGGGCCGCGGCGTCGGCACGACCGCCGACGACCTGTACGCACTGGGGATCACGATCCTGCTGCTGTTCATGGGCCGCAATCCCGTCCGCCACCTCGACGACGAGGCGATGCTCCAGGCGAAGATCGAGCGGGGCACCTATCCGGCGCTGGTCGGCACCTCGCGCATCTCGCTGGCGCTGATGGAGCCGTTGCGCGGCATGCTGGCCGACGACCCGAAGCAGCGCTGGACGCTGAACGACCTGGATCTGTGGCTGAGCGGGCGGCGGCTGAGTCCCCGGCAGCCCCAGGTGCCGCGCAGGGCGTCCCGTCCCTTCGAACTGGCCGGCGCGCAGTACTGGCATGCCCGGCAGCTGGCGCGGGCCTTCGCCCGCAATACCGCAGCCGCGGTCCCGCTGATCGAGACCGGCGAACTGGACCGCTGGCTGCGGCGCAGCCTGGGCGACGAGGCGAGGGCGGAGGCGGTGGCGACCGCCGTCGATACGGCGGGCGCTTCCGGGAAGGGCGCCAATTTCGAGGACCGGCTGGTCGCCCGCGTCTGTCTGGCGCTCGATCCGGCAGGGCCGATCCGGTACAAGCAGAAGGCGGTCATGGCGGACGGCTTCGGCGCGGCCCTGGCCGACGCCTTCGTCCGGAACGAGGGGTATCAGGCGCTGGGAGAAGCGATCTCGGCCCAGCTGCCGAGCTTCTGGGTCAACATGCAGCCCGAGTTCAAGGCGGAGCATGTGCCGCTGGTCCAGGCTTTCGACGGGTTGCGGACCCAGCTGGAGCGTCTGGGATCGGGCTACGGGATCGAGCGGGTGCTGTATGAGCTGAACCCGATGATGCCGTGCTACAGCGCCATGGTGCGCAACCATATGGTGACCAGCGGCAACGAACTGCTGTCGGCGCTGGAAGAGGTGGCGGAACAGCCGGGACGGCCGCGCGAGCCGATGGACAGGCATATCGCCGCCTTCCTGATCGCCCGCTACCGCAAGCTCGATGAGCGGCTGATCGTGCTGACGACGCCTGGCGGCGAGGATCTGCGGCGTATCTCCGCTCTGTTGAACGTGCTGGCGGATGTCCAGAAACGCTTCGGCCCGGTCAGCCTGCCTGGTCTGTGTGCCTGGATGGTCGAACTGATGGGGCCGGCGATCGAGCGTTTCCACAGCCGGAGCCACCGCGAGAAACTCCAGAACGAAGCCATGAGGATGGCGCAGGAAGGCAATCTGGCCGTTCTGCTGAAGCTGATCGACGATCCGGCCGCCATCCGCAAGGACGAGATCGAGTTCGCCAAGGCCCGGCGGCAGTTCCAGCTTGCCAAGCGTGAAGTCGACAAGCTGAAGATCGAGATTTCGGACCGCGAGGAAATCGCCGAAACGTCGGGCCGGCAGATCGCGGCCGTCGTATCGAGCATCGTTGCGACGCTGGCCTTCGCCGGGATCGTGCTCTACAGGCTGGTGCTGCGATGAGCCGGTCGGCAAGGCCGGGCAGGAAGCGGAAAAGCTCGTCCAGCGGCATGGTGACCGTGCTGCTGATCCTGATGCCGGTCGGCCTGATCTTTCTGCCGACCACCGTCCTGCTCGCCGTCGGCATGATACCGACGGTGGTCGCCTATGTCGTGGACCGCGATCCGGACAAGACGGCGCCGATGACCGTAGGCGGGCTGAACTTCGCCGGGGTGTTCACCTTCACGGTCAGTCTATGGCAGGCCGGCCATACCATGGCGGCATTGTCCAGGATACTGACGGACCCCTTCGCGTGGCTGGTCATGTACGGCGCCGCCGGGCTGGGCTGGACGCTGTACTACGGCATTCCCCCGGCGGTGGCGGGCTGGATCATCCTGCGCGCCGAATCCAAGATCGCCCAGAGGATCGAGGAGCAGCGCGAACTCATCGACCTCTGGGGAACGGAGGTCAACGGCATCGTGGAGGAAGTCAAGGACGCGTAGCGCCCCGTCCTGCGGATCACTCCTGAGGATCACTGGGCGAGGCGCTGCTCGATCGCCGCGTTCTTGATGTTCTTCTGAAGCTTCTCGAACGCCCGGACCTCGATCTGGCGCACGCGTTCCCGGCTGATGCCGTAATGCTGCGACAGGTCTTCCAGCGTCGTCGGCTCGTCCTTCAGGCGGCGCTCGGTCAGGATATGGCGCTCACGCTCGTTCAGGTTGGTCATGGCGCTCTTGAGCAGGGCACGGCGCTTGCCGAGCTCTTCGCGCTCCGCCAGCGAGATTTCCTGCGTATCCTGCTCGTCGACCAGCCAGTCCTGCCATTCCCCCTCGCTGTCGGCGCGCAGCGGCGCGTTGAGCGAGTGGTCGGGGCTTGCCAGACGGCGGTTCATGCTGACCACGTCCTGTTCCGGCACGTCCAGCTTGGTCGCGATCTGGGTCACGTGCTCCGGCGACAGGTCGCCCTCGTCGATCGCCTGCATCTGGCCCTTCAGCTTGCGCAGGTTGAAGAACAGCTTCTTCTGCGCCGCCGTGGTTCCCATCTTCACCAGCGACCAGCTATGCAGGATGTATTCCTGGATGGCCGCCCTGATCCACCACATCGCGTATGTCGCCAAGCGGAAACCCCGGTCCGGATCGAACCGCTTGACCGCCTGCATCATCCCGACATTGCCTTCGGAAATCAGTTCCGACAACGGCAGGCCGTAGCCCCTGTAGCCCATGGCGATCTTGGCGACTAAGCGCAGATGGCTGGTGACCAGCTTATGTGCCGCTTCGGTGTCGCCATGCTCGCGCCATGACTTGGCGAGCATGAATTCCTGCTGAGGCTCCAGCATCGGAAACTTACGGATTTCCTGAAGGTAGCGGGACAGGTTGCCTTCCGAACTGATGACTGGAACGCTGGGAGTGTTCGACATGCTATACGTGCCCCTCTCTTCTTCGGACGGTGTGCAATCCCCTGAGTTGTCCGGTTCCGACCGCCGCGGAAACCAACCTGGAAAAAGGATCTGGCTATGATAGCCATAATACCCCAGCCCCAGGCTCAGTCATAGTTTTAAATCGATTCCAAGCTTTCGATTAAAGCATGGATGTCCAACGGCAATTCCGATTCGAACTGCATTTGCCGAGCGTCTCTCGGATGGTTGAACCGGAGAGCGACGGCATGCAGGGCCTGACGTGGGAAACCAACAAGAGCACCCCGGACCTGTTCCGTGACAACGCACTGTTTGGCATTGCCCGCTGAGCCGCCCGCATTGCCGCCCACATTTCCGCGACCTGCCGGTCCACCACTTCTGCGGATACCATAGACCGGATCTCCGACCAAGGGATGTCCGACATGAGCCATATGCACTCGAATCTGGTGCGTGCGCCCGGTAGCCAGCACACATTCTACCAAGGATGCAGCCGTTCCGAAGGTACGCAACACGCGGTAGCGGGTGAGTGCAGTCTTTCCCCCGGATACCACAGCCATCTTCTTCCGGTCCGACGAACTGCGCCCGATGTTGCCCTCGATCTCGCCCTTTGCCGGCGAAGGCACGCCGAACACGACGGCTTGGTAGGTCCGGCTGAGCGACCGGTCGGCGAACTGCGCCGCCAGGGCCTGATGCGCCAGGTCGTTCTTGGCGACCACCATCAGGCCGCTGGTATCCTTGTCCAGCCGGTGGACGATACCGGGCCGGCGGACGCCGCCGATCCCTGAAAGCCTGTCGCCGCAATGCCAGAGCAGCGCGTTGACCAGGGTGCCGTCGGCATTGCCGGCAGCGGGATGGACGACCATGCCGGCCGCCTTGTCGATCACCAGCAGGTCGTCGTCCTCGTAGGCGATCGCGAGCGGGATGTCCTGCGGCACGGGCACGGCCGCTTCCGGCTCGGGAACCGCGATGTGGAACGTCTGGCCGGGTTTGACCCGCATGGATGCGTCGGTTATCGTCGCGCCCAGGGATGAGACCCGGCCCTGATCGATCAGCGCGCGAATACGGGAGCGAGACAGGCCGTCGAGCCCGCCGGCCAGCAGCTTATCCAGACGTTCGCCCCGATCGCCCTCGGCCACGGTCAAGCTCAGCGGTTCCCCGTCGGTTTCGGGTCCGCCGTCCTCGGGTCCTTCCACATCGGGATCACCGGCATCGATTTCGTCTTCGCTATCCGTAATGCTCAACAGACTGGACCTCGACCGTGCGGGCAATCAAAGCTATCCTTACCATAATGGCCATCTTCATAATCGGGGGTTTCGGCTTCCTCGGTTATGAAATCTACAAACGCGCCACCGATCCCGAACGTCAGGCCGAGGCCGGAGCACCGCAGCAGCCGGTTCCCGGCCGTATCGCCGAAACCGCCCTGGACCTTGGCGCCGGTGCTCGCATCGAGAGCGTCGTGCTTGCCGGCAGCCGCGTCCTCTTCACGGTCAGGCTGCCAGAAGGGCAGGGGGATCGTCTCTATATCCTGGACCCCCGCAACGGCGCCGTGACCGCCAGCGTCACCACCGGACCGGCTACCGCCCCGAATTCCGACCGTACGATGCAACGGCCGGCGGCTGCCCAACAATGACGGCCGTCACACCTTATCAGCAACACCGGACCTCAGCCCCGTGAATTTCACCAGCGACAACGTATCCGGCGCAGCGCCGGAAATTCTGGAAGCCCTGATCGCCGCATCCTCCAGCGGCCCCGCACCGTCCTACGGCGCCGATCCGCTGACGGCGCGGGTGACGGAAAAGATATCCGCCCTGTTCGAGCGGGAGGCCGCCGTCTTCCCGGCAGCCACCGGTTCCGCCGCCAACGCGCTTGCTCTCGCGACGCTGGCGCCGCCCTATGGCGCGATCTACTGCCATGAAATGGCGCACGTCAACACCGACGAATGCGGTGCTCCGGAGATGTTCACCGGCGGCGCCAAGCTGGTGGGACTGCCCGGCGCCGGCGGCAAACTGACGCCCGGCCTGCTGCGGGCGACACTGGAGAAAGCGGGCGTCGGCGTCGTCCACAGCGTCCAGCCGGCAGCATTGACCCTGACGCAGGCGACCGAGTCCGGCACAGTCTATACGCCCGATGAAGTAGCGGCGCTGGCCGAGGTTGCCCGCAGCTACGACCTTCCGGTCCACATGGACGGCGCCCGCTTCGCCAACGCCCTGGTCCGGCTCGGCTGCTCGCCGGCCGAACTGACGTGGAAGGCCGGGGTGGACGTGCTGTCCTTCGGCGCCACCAAGAACGGCGCGCTTGCCGCCGAAGCGGTCGTCTTCTTCCGCCCCGAGCTGGCGGACAGCTTCGCCTTCCGCCGCAAGCGTGCCGGACACCTGTTCAGCAAGATGCGCTTCCTGTCGGCCCAGCTCGACGCGTACCTGACCGACGGCCTGTGGCTGCGCCTCGCCCGCCACGCCAACGCCATGGCCGACCGGCTGGCCGCGGGCTTGACAGCGATTCCGGGCGCACGGCTGCGCGACCCGGTGGAAGCCAACGAGATCTTCATCGACCTGCCCGAGCCGGTCATCGCCGGCCTGGAACAGCGCGGCTACGCCTTCTACCGCTGGGACGGCACGGTGATCCGGCTGGTGACGGCCTGGAACACCGACGCCGGCGACATCGACCGCATGATCGCCGACGCGCGCGAGCTGATCGCCGCCACGCGCTGAAAATAGCCCTTGCGGGAGGCCGGAGCACTAGGTATATAGCCGGCCTCTCGCCCAGCGATGTCCCCATCGTCTAGAGGCCTAGGACACCGCCCTCTCACGGCGGTAACAGGGGTTCGAATCCCCTTGGGGACGCCATTTAGATCAGCGGCTTAAGCGCCGGGGCCTTCCAACTTCCCACAAAGCTGCTCCCAGCTGACGGCGTGCATGGGCGTATAATGGCGGGGACCCCGTCGTGAATGCCTAGACCTGCCTGTCGTTCAGGCATCAGAGAAAATCTCCGCCGGATCATCACTTATATCCTCTGGCGTTCTTCGGCGCCGGCGCTGCCTGGACAGGTTGCCGCAGGTCTGCCAGGTGCCTGGCTCGATCCACGAGGCAGTGCTCGATCTGTCAAGACGCTTGCCGTGGCTGATTAAGCCACCTCTTTTCCCCTCAAATGTTTCCTCCCTGATAAACTGGATTATTACGTGCTCCTGTAGTGATGTCTTCGAATGGGCGAGGTCATGACGGAGCTGAAGGGGAAGCGGGTGCGAATCCCGATCGAACCGCGCGTTGACGCTGAAGCCGCCGTGCGCCGCCTGATCGGTGGCAGGATTTGGCGATCGGCGCTCTGGTTGAGTTTCGGACGGCTTGCCGGGCTGCTGATCCTGAACCCGTCTAACGGGAACCTACTTGAACGCCGACCTGTACATTTACGCCGAGTTCCCGGCTGAGGCCTCGCAATTGCGAAGTGTCTGGGCCACGGCGTCGAAGGCCGACCAGGTCCGCCGGGCGAGGCTGCCGCCCACGCTACAGCGCCGGACACCGAGCGCCGCAAGGGAGCGGATGCCGTCGTCGTATTCGTGGACAACCACGTTAACCGGCTTTGGCGCGACCGCTGCGACAAGTTCGGCCACTGCACCCGAATCAAGGATGAAGGGAACGAACAGGCAGTCGGCCCCGGCCTCGGCATAGGCGACAGCGCGGGTGATGCTTTCGCCTGCCGGCATGCCGGGAACCCGAAAGTTCTCGTTGCGGCCGATCAGCATGATGCTTGGATCCACGGCGTCGATGGCGATGCGAGCGGCAGCAATGCGCTCGATTGCAAGGCCCTGCTCGTACATGAAGCTGCCTGACCAGTCCTCAATCGACAGCGCTGCGATTCCGGTGTCGAGTGCCCGCGCGACGTTCACCGCGACGTCCTCGGGACGATCGGCGTAGCCGTTCTCGAAGTCGGCGTTGATCGGCAGGGGAGTGGCCGCGACGAGCGTCCTCAGGTGGCCGAGCGTGGCATCGAGACCGAGTTCTCCGTCGTCCCTGCCTGCAGCCCAGGCGGCGCCCGAGCTCGTGGAGGCGATTGCCTTGAACCCGAGTTTGGTGAGGCGGACTGCGCTGCCCGCGTCCCAGGCGTTGGGAATTACGAAGAAGCCGCTATCGTGCATTTTGCGGAAAGTCGCTCGCTTCTCTGCCATCGTGGTCATCGATTGCTCCGTTTCGGATCGGATGAAGTTCAATCTCGCCAAGCCACCCGTGTCACGGATCCTGCGATCATGCCGCGAGGGAGAGCTGCTGCTTGACAGTCGGGGCCGCGAGCTGTCGGCCCTGACCCTCGACCCAAGCCGATAGATGCACCGGCTGGATGGCGGGGAGGGTGAGGCCGTGGCTTTCGCACTCCGCCGGAAAGGCCGCTGTTGCCCGCGCATACGCGGCGCGGGTGTTCGGATTGCGGATGGTGACGGTGAAGAACTCGATGTAGCGGATGGCTGCGCGATCTCCCGCGAGGGCAATCAGCGCAGGCACCACTAGCTCCCTGATCCCGGCGAGCGCCACAGCGGAAGGCTCCACAGCCGGTAACGTGTTCTTGGTAGCCGTCATGCGGGCAAATCCGGCAAGGGAGAGCCAACCCTCAGCAAATTGCCGTCCGGGTCGATATACGCGAACTCCCGCAGCCCATAAGGCGTATCGGTAGGCGGCTTCAGGCCGCTCCCAATGCCAGTGGTCTGCCAGGCTGCATAAAGCGCGTCGGCATCGCTGACATAGAGATAGCAGGCGGAAATGGAAGTTTTCGGGTCCAGGTTTGGAGTTCTCGCCAGATGCAGCGTCACCGGCCCGCAGGCAAGGAACCCATATTCTGGGTCATCTGCCCCTGCTTCCCCATAGGCGGTGCCCTCAAAGCCGAGGCGTCTGTAAAGGGCAAGCGCTATCGAAACACTTTGCACTGGAAAGACCGGAGCCACCCGCTTGAACTCGACCGCCATACACCGCCCCATTTAGTGAAACATAACGTCCTTTATGTTACATAAACGGCGGCTTCGGGCGAGCGGTTTGTAAACACCTCAAGCAGAGATGAGGGATCGGCCAGCTCTCACATGGGATGACGCCATAGAACGAGCAGGAATATACATTCAGGCCTGGACGCGGGGGCACACGTTGGCGCAGCCAACGTATAAGTGCACACATTCATAGGCGTTCACAGGCTTTGGTCCGCCAGCCTATATTCCGCCTCTGCTCAGAAACGTGATCCTGCCTGCTGGGCGTTGAGGCAGGGTTGAGTTCGGAATGTGTTCATTGGGTTCCGCTGGCCGGCGGCGCATTAGCATGGCTGCATCCATCCTAATACGCCATCAGCACCGGTACCGGCGCATGCTTCAGGATGTGGCGGGTGACGCCTCCCAGCATGCTCTGGCGGAGCGGGTCATGGGTGTAGCCTCCCATCACCAGCAGATCGGCTTGCAGGTCGGTGGCCGCCGAAAGCAGGCTGGTGCCGGTAGAATGCTGGCTGCGCCCGACGATGCGAAGCTCGGC
>NZ_JCACHA010000666.1:0-13183 GCF_059503625.1 Skermanella sp. | reverse complement strand
CTACCTTGCCAACTCAGGCTACGCGTTCGACTAAACCTGAAATGCTCTAGTCAAAACCGTAATGTCCAGGTGAACCCCCTCGCTGAGCTCCTCGCCATTCTTCCATCCGAGGCTCGTAGAGTGCTGCGCAACGTCGCAGAGGAGACCGCTCAGGCGGCCCTGCGGGCAGGTGCCGGCCCCAATCCTCTCGCAGTAGCTGCGAACACTGCGACGCGCTTCCTCTCGGAAGTGGCACGACAGCGGATGGAGGCTGACACCCCAGCGAATGCGCCGACACGCTCCCGAGGTGGCCCACGGCCAGTTCAGACCACTTCGCCTGAGGCGGCAACGACAGAACCCTTCGCTCGGTTGCCCCAGCCTGGGACCGATTGGTGGCAGTTCGTGCGCCATGAGGCGGTGATCGCGATCAAATCGCCCTTGCACGATCGGTGCGTCGTGATGCTTGCAGACGGGCGTGAGCTGGAGGTGGGCGGCTCGTCCGATGCTGTTGCCCGGCAAATCCCAGGCCTCGTGCGCCTGACCCAGACCGGCACCCAGCGCTGTACCTACATCCGCCCATCGGCCGTGGTGGCCGTCACCGCTCCATCGCAGGGTTGCGTACTGCACATGTCCAACGGGCGTGAGGTAGAGGCCGGCGAGGCCGCCGCAGTAGCGGCAGACCTTCTGCTAAAGGCCAGCGCGTATCACTGAGTGAGCCCACGCAGCTTGATTCCACTTGATGGGCTGCGGCAGCCGACCAACTGCCCGGCAGGCTTGGGCTGCCACGTATGAGGAACGGATCGTCGAACTCGCCTTTACCTGGGTGGATGGCAGCGGCTGCCGCATAAGGGGCGGATACGGAAAAGGCGCGCCGGCCCGGGTAAGGATGTCAGACACCTTCCGAGCGCCAAGGTCGGACGCCGCCTTCTCAATCTCGGTCATTGGGGATGTTGAGCACGTGACCGCATGCTTTGCAGTGCACGGCGTCAGGGTCGTGGCGCAGCAAGGCGCATTGTGGGCAGGAGTGGCGCACCTTGCCACCGGGGCGGAACGCGGCCTGCGCTAGGCGGAAAAAGAGGGAGATACCGACGATCATCATGGCGACCGAGAGCAGCTCGCCGAAGGTGCTACCGATAAGCGTGATGTCACCGAAGCCGGTGGTGGAGAGCGCAGCCACTGTAAAGTAGAGCGCGTCCACGAAGTCCTCAATCTTCGGGTTGACCCCGCGCTGGGTGACGTAGACCAGCGAGGAAGAGAGCAGGACGAAGACGGCGAGATCGAGCGCGGCGCGGATCACCTCCTCGTTGCGGGCGACCATCGGGGACACATGCTTGAGGCGGCCGAGCACGTTGTAGGACCGTAGCAGTCGGACCGTGCGCAGGACGCGGAGGAAGCCGAGGTTTGCACCGAGCGCCGAGACGAACAGGGAAGCGATCACCACGAGGTCCAGCAGCGCGGCACCATTCTCGAGGTAGTGCATGGGGTGCCGGTGCGCGAGCATGCGCCCCAAGAACTCGCATGCGAGGAGGAGGCCGAGCAGCAGGTCTACCACGCGCAACCAAGGCGCGTCCTCGACGAAGGTGGTCGCCAGGAAGTAGGTGAGAGCAGCGATGTCAACGGCCAGCAGCCCGATCTGGAACCGGACCGCGGTGGGGCGATGCCCATAGAACATACGCCGCAGCCACACGCGAAACCGCCCCACCGGGGTCGCCGCAGAAGGCATCAGTGCTACAGCCGTCCTGCCCCGGCCCAACGCTCCGCAATGACGCGGCTAGGGTCGAACATGGCACCCTCCTGATTTCGCGGACGCAGCTTAAGCAAGTTTCCAGCCGCGTGGCCATCTGCGGGATGCCAAACACTTCTGGAGGGGGCCGGCTCCTCCTGCAGCCATTGGTCCATTTGGCTCTACACCGCAGCGAGTTCGCACTGGCCGTTCATTCCTATCCGGCTCTGGCCGTTCTGCTGGCAATACCTACCAATCGGCAGTACCTCTCGCCTCTGATAAGTGCTGCGTTGCAAGCAGTACCGGGCCTGCCACAATCTCAGAAAGCCCACGCATCGGTCAATTTGACGGGACGTTGCAGCAAAAAGCGCATGCTTATGCACCTGTGACATGAGGGAGTCATGCTTTCCATGCCACGACGTTTGCAAATTGCATCTTATCCAACAACAAGTGTCTGCGACCGTTCATAAAATCCTTTATGGGAAGAGTGGTATTCACTGGCTCCGAAGATTAGCGGCCCCGTTGCATCTGCTTTCGGCTCGGAATGGCCCTCGCCGCGTCGACGTCGGGGCTTCTGTAGAGTGCTTCGGGAATGCAGGAGAGCCGGGAAGCGTGCGCCTGCCCCGGTGCGAGGCCGTAAAACTTTTGGAAGCTCATGACGAGCGGGCGCCACTTGTCCGGGTCTACCCGGTCGCGGTGCCCGTCGAGCAAAATCGTCTCCGCCAGATGTACACGTCGGATGCGAACCTCGAAAATCACCGAGCGGCCGCGAACCGCTTCGTCGTTCTCAGCGAGGTTGCCCCAGTGCTCGACTGTCGCCTCGAGGTGCACCGGGCATTCCAGTGCACGCGGCGGGGCGACCGTCTCGGATGCCACCGGCGTGAGCCCGGCCAGTTCGAACTTGCGTCCCTCAAAGCGGTAGCCTCTAGCGACTTTGCCAGGTGGCGCCGGATCGGAGCCGGTGGTTAGGGCGAGGCGGTCCACTGCCCCCACCTGCCCAACGGACGGCAGGTTGAGTACGCACTCGCCGGTACGCTTCAGGTTCTCCGTCGTTTTGGACGCTGTGGCCAAGCCGAGGACACAGCGCCATCCCAGCCAGAACGCCGACGACATCGGGGCCAAGTTGGACGTGCCGTCTTCGTTCGCCGAGCTGATCAGGACAACGGGCGTGCCGAAGTACAGAATGGCCGGCTCCGCCGTTCTATGAGTTTGCGCATGCGGGAGGCTGGCTTGGCTCATCGAATCCTCGTCGCCGGTTGTGGATCGATGTAGTGGCCCTGGCCGAGACCGGGCGGCCATCCGAATCTTGCGGCCGAATCCGAGATCGACGCGACGTGCCGGGCTGCGTTTGCCAAGCCTTGGCAGCCTCTCCAATGTATCTCGATCCTGCAGGGGCGGCGTTGGTCCACCGAGGCAAATGGGTTGCCGAAGACGACCCCGTCCACGGTTCATCAACTAGGTCCTGTCCCTGGTGATGGTGTAGGAGCAGTTGCTCCTAGTGGGCTGGGCCGCTTGTCAGGCGGGCACAGCCGAGAGGCTGACTTGGCCAGTATCGCTGACGGCGCTGATCGCTTCCAGGCTCATGTAGCGCGACCGTTGGGTGGCCCATTCGTCGGACTGCTCGAGCAGCAAGGCTCCGACGAGCCTGATGACGGCGGCTTGGTTGGGAAAGATGCCGACCACGTCGGTGCGGCGCTTGATCTCGCCGTTGAGGCGCTCGATCGGGTTTGTGCTGTGTAACTTCGCCCTGTGCTCGCGGGGAAGGTCCATGAAGGCCAGCACGTCCTCCTCGGCAGCATCCATCAGGCTGGCGAGCTTCGGCACCTTGGGGCGGAGCTGGTCGGCAACCCGGCGCCATTGGGCATGCGCGGCCGGAGCATCCGCTTCGGCATAAGCGGTGCCAATCCAAGCCGAGACAATGCGGCGCTGGGTCTTGCCGGCATGGGCGGCGGCATTGCGGCCGAAATGAACACGACAGCGCTGCCACGTGGCCCTGAGCACCTTGGCCACAGCGGCCTTGAGGCCCTCATGGGCGTCGGAGATGACTAGCTTCACGCCGCGCAGGCCGCGCCGGGCCAGGCCACGCAGGAAGTCGGTCCAGAAGGTCTCCGCTTCAGAGGCGCCAACCGCCATGCCGAGCACCTCGCGCCAACCATCACCATTGACGCCCACCGCGATGGTGACTGTGACGGAGACAATGCGACCCGCCTCGCGGACCTTCACATAGGTGGCGTCGAGCCAAAGATAGGGCCAGTCGCCCTCGATGGGACGACCCAGGAAGTCCTGCACCCGCCCGTCGATCTCGGCCCACAGGCTGCTGACCTAGCTCTTGCTGATGCCCTCCATACCCATGGCGCGGACCAGGTCATCCACCGAGCGGGTGAGATGCCCTGCACGTAGGCCTCCTGGATCACGGCCGTCAGCGCCTTCTCTGCCAGCCGTCTCGGCTCCAGGAAGGCCAGGAAGTAGGAGCCGCGCCGCAGCTTCGGAATACGCAGCTCCACCGTGCCAACCCGGGTCTGCCAGTCCCGCTCGCGGTAGCCGTTGCGCTGGTTCACCCGATCAGCGCTGCGCTCGCCGTGGCCGGCGCCGCAGGCCCCCTCAGCATCCAGCTCCATCAGTCGATGGGCGGCGAAGCCGATCATCTCCCGCAAGAAGGTGGCGTCGGCAGACTTCTTCAAAAGGCCCCGAAGGGCCATCGTCTCGTCGGTCATCGTGGCTGGCCCATGGTCCAAGGGTTGTCGGTCTCAGCAACCCAACCCTAGCCACGACCATCACGATGGCCGCCACCATTACGGTGGCGGCCTCCTACACCACGCCCAAGGACGCGACCCTGCAACAAAGTGGGGCGGTTTGGCGAAACCTGGCCATGGCCATCCCCTCGGGAACGTGGACAGAAGCCTGCAGGTGCCCGCTCCTCGCCTACTGCCTGGCGGAGGCAAGAGCGGAGACATCACTGCACGGACGGCCGAACCCATGATAATGTCGGCACGTTGCTGTATCCCGACTACAGGCCGACGTACCGTGCGCATCCTCGTCATCGACGATAATCCGGACGATCGTTTTCTTGCCTTACGCGAGCTCCGGCGCGGCTTTCCGTGCGCCCAATTGGTCGAGGTCGAGAGCGGCGAGGAGCTTTCCGACGCACTGGAGGGGCCCCGCCCCGCCCTGGTGATTACCGACTACCGCATGGGCTGGATGGACGGCCTCGACGTCCTTCGCCTTATGAAGACGCTCGATCCAGACATCCCCGTCGTCATGCTGACAGGCACAGGCGGCGAGACGGTCGCGGTGGAGGCGATGCGCTCCGGGGTGGATGACTACCTCCTAAAGCGCGGCCATGAGTATGCGCGCCTGCCGGTCGCGGCCGCCGCCGCGCTCGACCGGGCACGCAATCGGCGCGCCTCCCGCGAGGCCCAGGAACGCTACCGCAGCCTGTTCCGCCACGTCCCGGTCGGGCTCGCTCTCGTTGGCGCCGATGGCCGGGCGGTCGAGGTGAACGAGGCCCTGCTCGGCATGCTCGGTGTCCCGCCCGACGGCGACGCCGCCGGGCTCTCCCAGCTGACGGAGACGCTGGCGGGAACTGGGCAAGAGGCTTGGAGGGCTGCCATGTCGGGCGGCGCGGCGGAGACCACGCTCCTGCGGCTCGACGGCCGCGGCACGCCCGTCATCGTGCGGGCGCGGCGCTTCGAGGGGCAGGACGGGGCCCCCTTTTTCGAGGCAGCCTTCACCGATATCACCGAGATGCGGCGGGCACAGGAGGAGCGGACCGTCCTGCTCGCCGAGCTCTACCACCGGGTCAACAACAACCTCCAGCTGCTTATCGCCTTCGTGCTCATGCTGGCGAACCGGACTTCGGACCCGGAGCTCAGGCGCTCGCTCGAGGAGCTGTCGGCGCGCATCCATTCCATCGCGCTTGTCCAGGGCCGCCTCTACAAATCGGGCGACTACGCGCGGGTGAACATCCGCGAGTTTCTTGACGAGCTCCTTGCTAGCCTGCTTCAGGGCAGCGACATCCGGCTCAATGCCGAGCTGGCCGACGTCGTGGTCCCGGTCAGCCAGGCCGTGCCCATCGGTCTCATCGCCAATGAGGTTCTGTTGAACGCCCTCAAGCACGCCTTCCCGGGCGTCGACACGCCGAGGCTCCGGGTCTCCCTCGGCAATGCAGCGGCCGAGCCGGAGAACAGATGCCTGCTTGTCGTCGAGGACAACGGGGTCGGCTTTCCCGGCAACGCCACCCCTGAGCATTCGCCCCGGGGAGGTTACGGCACGCGACTGATCCGGTCGCTCTCCCGCCAGGCAGATGCCCAGGTCAAGACGATCTCGGAGCCCGGGCGGGGCACCCGCGTCACCATCACCTTCCCGAAGGGCTGAACCATGCCCACCCAGCACTCACCGCGGGATGCCGTCCACGTCGAGGTGCTCATCGTCGAGAACGAGAGCCTCGTCTCGGACTACGTCGAGGACATCTTGGAGGGCACGCGGTTCGACGTGGTCGGGGTCGCGGACGCGGTGCCGGACGCGGTCGCCATGGCCGCCCACACCCGACCGCGGGTCGCTCTGGTCGACCTCACCCTCCGCGAGCGCCTCGATGGGCTGGAGGCGGCGCGAGTGTTGCATGAACGCTTCGGCACCGTGGTCGTCCTGGTGACCGGCTCCCCTGGG
This sequence comes from Skermanella sp., assembly GCF_059503625.1. Taxonomy (NCBI): domain Bacteria; kingdom Pseudomonadati; phylum Pseudomonadota; class Alphaproteobacteria; order Rhodospirillales; family Azospirillaceae; genus Skermanella; species Skermanella sp. The sequence goes on along the minus strand of NZ_JCACHA010000666.1, from coordinate 6,816 downwards.
GCTGAGCAGGAAGCCCGAGCGGCGGTCGGTTCTTCGCTCCCGCTGGTCCGCAAGCCGTTCCTGCCGCGGCAGCTTCTGCACGCGCTGAACGCAGCCGCGAACGAGGTGCCGCAGTGAACACGCTCGGAGCGGTGTCCGCGCAAACGCATGCAGCGCCCCGCGCCTCCATCCGCGGCCGCTTGACCCTCCTGGTCCTCGCCGTCGCACTGCCGCTGCTCGGCCTTGCGGCCTTCGCGGTATGGTCGGCCTACGAGAGCGAGCGCGAGCGGGCCGAGGAGCGCCTCGAGGGGCGCGCCCGGGCCCTGGCCGTCCTCGTTGATCGCGAGATCAGCAGGGCGGAGGCGCTGTTGCGGACGGTTGCACGCTCCGAGAACCTCCCCCGCGACAACCGGGATGCATTGCTCGCCGATATGCGCACTGTCGGCGTCGAGATCGGCGGAGGCTGGGTAGGAGCGGCTGCGCAGACGGGTGCCGCCCGACCGGCCATCGTGTGGGCGGAGGGAACGCCGCCTCCGGGCGAGGCTGGGGAGGAGGTGATCCGCCGCGCGCTGTTGACTGGCCGCACTGCCGTCTCCGGCCTGATCCACGATGCTCGCGCTGAGACCTCGCAACCAGTCATCGTGGTTGCCGTGCCCGTGACGAAGGTCGAGTCTGGTGGCCAGCCGGACCGGGTGCTCGCGGCCGTCATCCCGGCGCGCGCCTTCGTCGCCGTCCTGACCGAACTTGAGCTGCCGCAGGGCTGGATCGCCAGCCTGGTCGACGCATCTGGCGTCATCGCCGCACGGACCTTCCGCCCGGAGAGCACGATTGGCATGCGGGCGACCGACCCCCTGCTTACCGCCTTGGCGGCCGAGCCGGGGCAGACCGGGGTCGCCCACGCCGTGCCCGTGTTCGAGGGGAACGTCGCCGTCGCCGCTTTCGCGCGGGTGCCGAGGACAGGCTACGCCGCCTACATCCTCGTCCCGGAGGAGGTCTTCACCGGCCCGCTGTGGGCCGCGCTGACCCGGACGGTCACCATCGGCGCAATATTCGCCGCCCTTGGTCTCGCGTTCGCGCTCCTAGTCGCCGGCCAGATCGTCCGCGCTCTCCAGTTCCTAGCGAGGCCCACACTGTCGGCTGCAGTTCCGTCGTCCGGGTTCTGCGAGGTGGACGAGATCGCCGCGCGGCTTGCGCAGTCGGCGGCCGAGCGGGAGGGCGCCGAGGCGGCGCTACGGGCGAGCGAGAGCCGGTTCCGGGCCCTGTTCGAGGCATCGCCCGCGGCGAGCTACGTGACCGAGCCGGACAGCCTCCGCATCGTTGCGTGCAACGAGGCGGCCGCAGCAATGCTCGGCTATGAGAGGGACGAGCTGAGCCGAATGACCCTGACTGACATTGACGCTGGCCAGGACGAGGCGCGCATCCGTACGCGAAGCGCCAGCATCGGCAGCGGAAACGCGCATCGGTTCGAGACGCGCCACCGAACCAGGTCGGGCGAGTTCCGTGATGTCCTCATCTCCACCATGCCTGTGGAACTCGACGGCCGTCGGCTGTTCTACAGCGTGGTGATCGACGTCACCGAGCAACGGGAAGCCGAGGAGGCGCTGGCGGCCAGCGAGCGTCGCTACCGCTTCGTGACCGAGGCACTTCCGCAGATCGTCTGGACGGCGGACCCGGACGGCGAACTCGACTACCTGAACGAACGCTTTACCGACGTCACGGGCCTGCCTTCGGAGGCTGGCCTCGGCGACGTGTGGGCAGCAGTCATGCATCCCGAAGACCTGCCACGCATTACCAATGCCTGGACCCGTTCCGTCGCGACCGGCGAGCCGTATCGGGTTGAGCACCGCGCTCGCGCCGCCGATGGCTCCTGGCGCTGGTTTCGCAACAGCGCGGTGGCGCTCAAGGACGTGGACGATCGGGTTGAGATGTGGGTCGGCACGACAATCGACTTCCATGAGGAACGCTCGGCTCTTGAAGAGGTGCGTCGGCTGAACGCAGTCCTGGAGCGGCGTGTCGAGGAGCGGACGGCACAGCTCGAGCACGTCAATGGTCAGCTGGCTGACGCCAATGGCGAGCTAGAGGCTTTCGCCTACTCAGTCGCGCACGACCTGCGCGCACCGTTGCGCGGCATGACCGGCTTTTCTAAGGCGTTGCTTGAAGACCATGGAGACCAACTCGACGAGACGGCGCGCAGCTACGCCGTGCGGATCACTCGGAGCGCCGCCCACCTCGACGATCTGATTAATGACCTGCTCGCCTACAGCCGCCTGGCAAGGGAGGAGATCCGGCCGGAGCTGGTCAACCTGGAGGGCATCACGTCCGGCGTGCTGCGGCAACTCGAGCCGGAGCTCGGGTCGGCGCTGTCTAGGGTGACGGTCGAGCGGCCACTGCCGGTCGTGCGAGGCCACGGCGCCGTCTTGACACAGGTGCTGGGCAACCTCATCGGCAACGCGCTCAAATTCGTCCCGTCCGGCACGGAGCCGCACGTGACGGTCCGCGCGGAGGATCGGGGCACCGTGGTGCGGATCGTGGTCGAGGACAACGGTATCGGCATCCGCCCTGAGCACCATGAGCGGGTGTTCCGCGTCTTCGAGCGGCTGCATGGGCGCAAGACCTATCCGGGCACGGGCATCGGCTTGGCCATCGTCAAGAAAGGAATTGAGCGGCTCGGGGGAAAGGTCGGGGTCGAGTCCGAACCGGGCGGGGGCAGCCGGTTCTGGTTCGAGCTTCCCCTGGTGGCCAAAGCCGATGCGTGAGTTTCCAGTGCTACTCGTTGAGGACGACGAGGATGACGCCTTCCTGATCCGCCGTGCATTCCGTCAAGCCGGGCTGCCGAACCCGGTCAACCACGTCGAGGACGGCGACGAGGCCGTTGCCTATCTCTCAGGCGAGGGGGAGCACACCGACCGCGCCCGGAGCCCGATGCCGGGGCTCATCCTGCTTGACCTGAAGCTCCCATGCCGGAGCGGCCTCGAGGTGCTCGCCTGGATCCGCGCGCAGCCGGGGATCGGGCGCACGCCGGTGGTCGTGCTGACCTCGTCGCGGGAGACGAGCGACGTGGATCGCGCCTTCGAACTCGGAGCGAGCGGCTATCTCGTGAAACCCGTGGACGCCGACGGGCTGCTTGGGATGGTCCGCAAGCTGGCGGACTACTGGATGGGTATGTCCCAGCTTCCGAGCGCGACGGCCCGGCCCCCGGCCAGGACTTGATCGTTCGGGTGCTGCCGGGTGGCGTGTGCCAACTCGACACCGACAAACATCGAGCCGCTTGTGCACTCTGTCATACGAATGCAACCAAATTGATTACTTTATTTCAATGGACATCTGCCGCGGCGTTCATGGGTTCTCTCGGGTTTGTTAGTCACAAATTCCCTAGCTCAGATTCTGAGCCTCTGTCATCAATTATGCGGTGTGGCTTCGCGGGGCAATCGGTCCCGGACGTCTGGGGGACAGATTAGCGTGCGCACGATAGAGGGTCCCCGGGGGGTTGGGTCGATTGGTACACCCACTTCGCGCGGAGCCCTTGGAAGCCGCTTTTGGTGACCTTTGACGGCGTGTTGACGACGCCTGGTCGGAAGCAGGGCAACGGCCAGCCGAAACGGCGGCGCGGCCTCGGCGCCCATCTCATTCTCCTCGTCTTCGTCTGCCTGATGCCGCTCGTGGGCGCGGGTGCCTGGATCGTCGGCCGGACCGTCGAGGCGCACCGGGCCGACTTCGAGGAACGTCTGCTCGACTCTGCCCGCGCCCTGGCGCTTGCAGTCAGCAACGATGTGGAGACCCATGTCGCCGCGGCGGCCGCCCTGGCCTCCTCGCCGCTGGCCGCCCGTGACGACACCTCCGAGTTCCGCGCCTGGGCCGTCGAGGTGGCCCGTGACCTCGGCACCTGGGTGGTGCTGAGCTCGCTCGAGCCAGGTCTCCCCCAGCTCGTCAACACGATGCTGCCCGCGGACGTGCCGCCTCCCCGAGGCGGGCCTGCCGAGGCCATCGAGCGCATGCGCGCCACGGGACGGCCCGTGATCTCGGACCTATTCGGTGGCCATGCTTCGCGGCGTCCCATCGCCTCGGTCGTCGCGCCGGTGACGGCAGCCGCCGGACCGCCCAGCCGGGCCGTCGGGGTCATCCTCGACCCGGCCAAGCTCGCTGCCCGCCTAACGAACGAGGGCGTTCGCGGTGGCATCGCGGCCGTCGCGGACGGGAACGGGCGCGTCGTCGCGCGCTCCCGGGGGCAGGACCGGGCGCTTGGAGCACAAGCTCCGAGCTGGTCTGCCATCGCCTCGGATGCGCAGCAGGGCACCTTCCGCGGCATGAGTCTTGAGGGCGTGCCAGCCCTCTTCGGGTTCCACCGGGTCCGGGCCGAGCCGCGCTGGGCCGTCGTGGTGTCGACACCCCTGGCGGCCTACGAGTGGAGCTGGAGGGGGCCGCTCCTGCAACTGGCGTCCGCCGTGCTCGTCGCGCTTCTCGCCGGGCTGGCCTGCGCGCGATGGCTCGGCCAGCGCCTCCTCGCTCCCGTCTTGGGACTACTGGCTCAGGCACGCGCGGTCGCGGCGTCGGCGGGCGACGGCCCCCCGCCACCACCTGTGCCACCGGCGGCCGTCGCGGAGTTCGAGGATCTCCGCCGCGCCATCGAGAGGTCAGAGGGGGTTCTGCGGCACCGCGCGGACGCCGAGCGGCAGGCCGCTGCAGCCGCCGCCGAGAGCGAGGCGCGCTTCCGCGGCATGGCCGACGGCGCACCGGTCCTCATCTGGATGACCGATGCCGAGGGACGCCGAGTCTGGTTCAATCGGCCATGGCTCGAGTTCACCGGGCGCCCCGCCGAGGACGAGTGCCTGGACGGCTGGCTGGGCAGGGTGCATCCCGACGATGTCGGGGGCTGCGTCCGGCTCAAGTCGGAACACCTCACCCGCCGTGAGCCCTACTCTCTAGAGTACCGGCTGCGGCGCCACGACGGCGCCTGGCGGTGGATGCTGGAGACGGGCGTCCCGAGGAACGGCACCGATGGGATCTTTCTCGGCTTCATCGGCTCCTGCATCGACATCACCGAGCGCCACCGGGCGGAGGAACGGCAGCTGATCCTGCTGCGCGAGGTCGACCATCGCGCGAAGAACGTGCTGGCGGTAGTCTATTCGATCCTCCGTCTCACGCCACCTGACGAGCCGAAGCGGTATGCGGCGGTGATGAAGGCCCGCGTGATGGCCCTTTCGCGGGCCCACGCCCTGCTGGCCGAGCGTGGCTGGCGCGATGCGGGATTGCGCGAGGTGGCCGAGGCCGGTCTGCCCCGGTCGGCTTCGCGTCCCGGTGCGGTCGAGATGTCGGGACCCGACCTCACGCTGAGCCCGTCCGCGGTCCAACCGCTCGCCCTCGTGGTGCATGAGCTGGCAGCGAACGCGACAGCGGCCAGGGGCGCAGCGGAGGAGGGCCAACCTCTCGCGTGGCTCGCCTGGCGGTTGGACCTGGAGCAGGACCGCCTGGTGCTCGAGTGGAGCCGAGGCGAACCGGCGCGTGGGAATCGTGCCGCCGGGCTCGACGGCTTCGCGGTACGGCTGGTCATGGCGCTCGTCACGGCTCAGCTTAGGGGCACGATCGACACAGCCTCAGGGAACGACACGGCCGGGGTCACCATCGTTCTTCCGGCATCTCGCTGCGTCGCTGGCGGGGCCCGCGCCAGTACGGGTGCCGCCATTGCTGAGATGTCCACCGCGAAGGAGCGGCTCTACGCTCCAAACCCAATCGGGTCTTGGTTCTGTGGGTCGGGGTGTGATTCAAACTCTGTGGTATCGGCGTTTGGATCATGGCGGGTGAGTTCTGGCTGTCGGATCGGCAGTGGGCGGCGATAGCGCCGCTGTTGCCGGTGAACCAGCCTGGCGCACGGCGTGTGGACGACCGGCGGGTGATCAGCGGCATCGTACACATGCTGCGGAATGGCGGCCGGTGGCAGGACTGCCCGGCCTGCTACGGGCCGCCGACCACCATCTACAATCGCGATCACCGCTGGTCTGGGCGCGGTATCTGGACCGGCATGCTGGCTGCCCTGGCTAAGGCCACGCCGGGCGGGCTGCAGCTGATCGACAGCACCACCGCCAAGGCGCACCGCTCGGCCGCGGGCGGACAAGGGGGGCCGACCGCCAGGCCGGCCATAGGCCGCTCGCGCGGCGGACAGGGCACCAAGATCCACCTGGTCACCAACGGCCGGGGCCGCGTCCTGGCCTTCACCGTCGCCCCTGGGCAGATGGGCGACCTCCGGCCTGCCCAGGGCCTGATGGCCAACCTGCCGCCACCCGCCCGGCTGCTCGCCGACACCGCCTATGACCGCAACGGCCTGCGCCGCTTCCTGCTCGGAGCCGGCACCACCCCCGTCATCCCCAACAACCCAACCCGAAAGACCAAGCACCCTTTCGACGAGCGCGCCTACAAGGCCCGCAACATCATCGAGCGCACCATCGGGCGGCTGAAGGACTGGCGCCGCATCCATACCCGCTACGACAAACTCGCCGCCAACTTCGCCTCAGCCGTCGCCATCGCCGCCATCCTCCGCGGATGGACCTGATCGAGTCCGGAGCCTATGGGGATTGTCGCATGTGATTAATGTCCGAGAGCGGACAGTCAGAGGCAGCAGGCGGAGCGCAACCTCTTGCTATGCCACTGCCGCGATGGCGGGGTAGTGCAATCGCAGCAACAAGCACCTAGGAGACCTGTGCGCGGGTCCGGTAAACCACAATTTGTAGTAGCCATCTCAAGCACCCAGATGCCAGATGCTGTATCTTGGACGACCCGCGCACAGGTCTCGCTAGAGCATTTCAGGTTTAGTCGAACGCGTAGCCTGAGTTGGCAAGGTAGTTC
>NZ_JCACHA010000665.1:0-13257 GCF_059503625.1 Skermanella sp. | reverse complement strand
GTTCGCTGCTGGCCGGCGGTCTGGCACTCAGCCTCCTGACCCTCAACGTGATCCCGGGCACTTCGCTGGCCCACAACCTGTTCCATGCCGGAGCGGCCGTCTCCTCGGTCATCTTCGCCATCGGCATCGCGGGCCAGTTCAAGACCCGCCAGGAGGAAAAGGAACGGGCGCTCCGGCTCAGCAACGAGCGCTTCGCGCTTGCGGCACAGGACGCCAGCGCCGGGCTGTACGACTGGGATCTGGTCAACGACACGGCCTACTATTCCCGCCGCATGGCGGAACTGGTAGGCGGCACCGCCGCCGAACTGTCGGCCGACACGGGAAACTGGATGCTCCGGGTCCACCCCGCCGATCTCGAACGGGTGCGCCGCGCCTATCGCGCTTTCCTCAAGAGCCGGTCGATCACCGTGTCGCTGGAATACCGCGTCCTCGCCGCCGACGGCAGGCTCCGCTGGGTTTCCACAACCGGAGCCGCCGTGCGCGATCCCGCGACCAACCGGGTGATGCGGGTCGCAGGATCGACCGCCGACATCACGGAACGGAAACGCGCGGAAGACGGCCTGCGCGCGTCCGAGTCGCTGAAGGCCGCCGTCATCGCCTCCTCGCTCGACTGCATCATCACCAGCGATCCCGAAGGCCGCATCATCGAGTTCAACCCGGCGGCGGAGCAGACCTTCGGACAGTCGCGCGATGCCGTGATGGGCAAGGTGCTGGTCGATCTCATCGTCCCGCGCCATTTGCGCGGCCGCCATGCGGAGGGGCTGCGCAAGGTCTTCGGCAACCGCGAGCACCACTTGCTCGGCCGCCGGGTAGAGGTGGAGGCGATGCGTGCCGATGGCAGCGTCTTTCCGGTGGAACTGGCGGTCAACGAGGTCCAGGCAGGCGGCCAGAGCGTTTTCACGGCCTTCGTCCGCGACATCACCGAACGGCGTCAGGCCGAAGCGGCGCTTCGGACAAGCAGGAGCGACCTTGCGGAAAAGACCCGCTTCCTGGAAACCGTGCTGGATACCGTGGCCCAGGGAGTGACGGTGATGGACGCCGATCTCAGGATGCGGCTGGTCAACAACCGTTTCGTCGCGATGTACGGCTATCCGGCGGAGCTTGGGAATCCCGGGACGCCGCCCGCCTCCCTCATCCGTGACGGAACCGGATCGGAAAAGCCGGACGGGCGCGAGGTCGACGAAGCCTTGGCGCTCGTCCGCGAGACACCCGATACCCGCCTGGAGGAAACCCGCCCGGACGGCCGCGTGATCGAGGTGTTCCGCCGCCCGATGGAGGATGGCGGCATGGTTGCGACCTACAGCGACATCACCCGCCTGAAGCAGGCGGAGCGCGAGGCCAAGGCAAGCGAAGCCCGGTTCCGCGGCATCCTGGAAGCGCATCCGGTGCCGGTCGTCATCACGTGGCTGGACGACGGCAGCCTGATCTACGCCAGCCCGCGCAGCTACGAGATCTTCGCCTTTGGCGATGCGGGAGTGGACGGCATCAAGGGCCGCGACTTCTGGGCCGACGAGGACAAGCATGCCCAGGCCCGCCGGCTGCTGATGGAAGACGGTTCCATAGACCTGATGGAAGTGTCGTTGCGCCGCCGGGACGGCAGCACCTTTCCGGCGGCGATCTCGGCGCAGGCGATCGAGCTGGATGGCCGAATGGCGGCGATCACCGGCATCTACGACCTGACCGACAAGAAGCGGGCGGAGGCGGAGATCGCCCGCCAGCGGGAAGCCCTGGCCCAATCAGAGAAGCTGGCGGCCATGGGGTCCCTGCTGGCCGGCGTGGCGCACGAGCTGAACAACCCCCTTTCCGTCGTGGTCGGCCAATCCGTGCTGATGCAGGACACGGCGCCGGACGAGAAGACCGCCCAGCGTGCCCGCAAGATCCAGCTTGCCGCCGACCGCTGTGCCCGGATCGTCAAGACCTTCCTGTCGCTGGCACGGCGCCGCCCGCCCGAACGGCGGGAGGTGGACTTGAACGAAACCGTGGTGTCCGCGATCGAACTGGTGACCTATGCACTCCGCACCGACGAGATCGGCCTGGTGCTGGACCTGGCGGACGGATCGCCGCACCTGTGGGCCGATCCGGACCAGTTGAACCAGGTCGTGACCAATCTCGTGGTCAATGCCCAGCAGGCGCTCCAGTCATCGCCCCGCCCGCGCCGGATCGCGATCGCCACCCGCTTCGACCCCGATGCCGGTGCGGTCCGCCTGACGGTTTCGGACAACGGCCCGGGCGTTCCGCCCGATATCCGGAACCGCATCTTCGATCCCTTCTTCACGACCAAGCAGGCAGGCGTCGGCACCGGGGTCGGGTTGTCGCTGGTCCACAACATCGTCTACGGCCACGGCGGCACGATCACGCTGGGCGAGACGCCGGGCGGCGGCGCCACCTTCGCAACGGAACTTCCCGTATTGGCCGGCATGCCCCAGGCGGCCGGGTCCGGCCCCCGAGAGGTGCAGGGGCGGACGGCGGCGCTGAGGCTCCTGATCGTCGACGACGATCCCGAGATCGCGCTGACCCTCGCGGAGATGCTGGAGCCGGACGGGCACGCCATCGACATTGCCGAGAACGGTGCCGAGGCGCTGGAGAGGCTTGCCGGCCAGTCGTTCGACCTGATCATCAGCGACCTTCGGATGCCGGAGCTGGACGGCCCCGGGCTCTACCGGGAACTGGCGGCACGCTATCCGGACATGCTCGACCGGATCGTCTTCGTCACCGGCGACACTCTCGGCAGCGGCGTCCGGGACTTCCTGGAGGAAACCGGCGCTCCTGTGGTCGAAAAGCCCTTTGAGCCGGACGACCTCCGCGAAGTCATGACCCGGATCGTCTCCGTCCCGCGAAGCGGCGCGGCCGTGCGTTCGATGGACGTCCGCTCAGTAGATGCTCGATAGATGCAGATGCTCAATAGATATTGAACGGGAAGTACCGGGCATTGACCCGGAGATAGGTGCCGTTCCTCAAGACCTTGTCGATCGCCCCGTCGAACCGCGAACGCAGGTCCTGGTCATCCGGCCGCAGGACCACGCCGATACCCTCATCCGTGTAGATCGGGCTGCCCACCCAGTTGAAGGCGGCGCCCTGCGGTGTGTTGAGGAAACTCCATAACGCCAGCCCATCGCCGAGTACGAGATCCAGCCTGCCTTCGATCAGGGCCGACAGCATTTCGTCGTGATCGGCATAGAGCGTCGGTTCGACCGCGGCGCTCAGGTTGCGGGCAATGTAGTCGGCATGGACGGTCCCCTTCCCGGCCCCGATGCGCCGCCCGGCGAGTTCGGCCGGGTTTATCTTCAGGGTCAGGTTCCGTTCGGCGATGAACCGGATCGGCGTGGAATAGTATTTCGCCGAAAACGACAAGTACTTTCGCCGCTCCGCCGTGATCGCGACGCTGCCCATGATCGCATCGATCCGCCCCGCCAGGAGCGCCGGAACCAGATCTCCGAACTTCATCGTTTCCCATTCGCAGGAAACGTCGACGATGTCGCAAAGCCGGTTGCCGAGGTCCACTTCGAACCCGGTCAGCCGGCCGTCCGCATTACGATAGGAGAAAGGCGGATAATTCCCTTCGGTGCCGATGCGGATCGATTCGCACCGCGCCTCGATAGCCGTCCATGAAAGCAGCGCCAGGGCGAGCCAGAATACTTTCATGACGCGGCAAGCCCCCGTTCGGTCGATCAGGTTCCGGAAAGTGCTCGCCGGACGCTATCGACCAAACGGGGTAGTGTCAACGACCGGCGGCAAGCGGTCTCAGCGCAGTCCAAGGAACGACAGGATGGCGATGATGACGACGATGACACCGATGATGACGAAGATGTTAGGCATTATTGGCTCCATAAGCAGGACTTAGTCGACACAAAACGTCCAAATTGCGACAATGTTCCTTAATTTCCATAACTGGAACAAAATCACCGGCTGACGTGTTGGTTGTTCAGGGTCAACAACGTTCGGCAAGACTGATGACATTCAAAAAAGCTCTGGCGACCGCACTGCTCACGGCAGCATTTTCACTTCCCGTTACCTTTATCGATACTGTACCCGCCTCCGCAGCCTCCTCCGCCACCAAGTCCGGCGATACCGCCGTCAAGTCCAAAACAGCCGAGTCCAAGCCTGCTAAAGCTCGGACTGCCAAAGCCGGCGCCGCCAAGGCGAAGCCCGGCAAGAAGCCCGATTTCCGGCAGGTCGGTACCGCCTCCTGGTACGGTCCAGGCTTCAACGGCAAGAAGACCGCCAGCGGCAAGCGGTTCGACCAGAACAAGCTGACCGCCGCTCACCGCTCGCTCCCGCTCGACACGGTTGTCAAGGTGACCAACCTCGACAACGGCAAGGCCGTCAATGTGGAGATCAACGACCGGGGCCCCTATTCGGGAAAAAGGGTCATCGATCTTTCCCGAGCCGCCGCCCGCAAGCTCGACATGACCGACGACGGCACAGCCCGCGTCCGGATCGAAGTCGCGGAACTTCCCGGCTCCGGCGCCCAGTCCTCAGCGGATTGACCCTCCACGGATCGTCCCCAAGGGAATCGGCCCTGGACCTTGCGCCGCCTTGCGGATTTAGGCACCGGCCGGGATGCGGCTGCAAGCTGTTCCCGGCCGGCGGCACGCCACCTTACTTGTCCTTGTAGTCCCTCAGCATCCGCTCGGCGGTTTCGAAGGCGTCCTTCAGGACGGTATAGACGTCGGGGTCGGCAAAGCGTTCATGCGCGCGGTTGGGTTCCTTGCTGACCACCAGATCGTCCCCCGGCACCGACATCTCGATCCGGACACGGAAAACATTGCCTTTCTGGTGCTGTTTATGCGGCGCCTCGACCACGACCCGGCACGCCACCAGCCTTGGAAACATTTTCTCCAGCTTGGCAACGCGCTCACGCACCCGCGCTTCGACGGCTTCGGAGGCTTCCAGGTTATGGAATGCGAGCTCCAGAGGAACATCCATGGTGATTCACCCTCATCTCTTCTTTCGAACGACGCACTTAACAGATTGCAATCGGGTTCGGCACTGTCAAAACAGACCTTTCTGCCCATGTTTCGATCGATCTTTGTACGAAAGTCGAACGATAATCTTCTGATTTTTAAATACATCCTGAGTGTCTTTGGCGTCACCCATAATATCGCTTGCACGCAGCTCAGTATTTCCCCCAAAACTATGGGGCAAAGTTAAGACTGCGGTAATAGACCAATGCTGATAATCTATCCAGCGTGGGGCGATCGTCCTTCGATCAGGGCGACGTTTAGGAGAGAGCAGCTTGTCGAATGACATTGACGTCCGGGATCATGGCCAGGACCATGGATCGATCTTCAACCAGGACGCGGTCGTGCGCTTCGCCCGCTCAGGCGGCACGTCGGCCCTGATGGCTCCCCTGACCGTATCCCATGACGCAGCTTCTTCCCGGCTGCTCGGCCGAATCCTTGCCGCCGTCAGCAGATTGGACGAGTATCCGTCCATAGAAACGAGCCTGTCCGACATCTCGTTATTGCTCAACGACATTCCCGGCATTTCACGCGCCGAGTTCGAGATCGACCATGCCGCCGGCTTCAGCGGCGACGACTTCAATGGCGAAGACTTAGACGAAGACGATCGGATTTCCCCTACGGAAATCTCCGCCGATCCGGGCGCCGGTACGGCTCCCGCCGGCGATTGGACATCCGGCGGTCTGCGTCTGGTCCCCGGCAGCGCCGCCGGAGACGACCGGAACTCGGCGATACCGCTCCGCGCCGGACGGACGCTGTACGGCTGGCTTCGCCTGCGCCATGACAGCGGCGCTCCGCCGCGCCGGGTCACCGCCGAACTGGAAGCGATCGGGCGCCTTGTAGCCCTGCACCTGGAGAAGCGCCAAACCATCGCTCTGCTGGAGCGCGCGAACAACGACATGGCCGAAGCACACCTGACGCTGGAGCAGGACCTGTACTGCCTTACGGTGGAGAACACCCTCCTCGCTGCCGTCGCCCAGTCCCAAGGCCGCGCCTTGCGTGGCATGGCCCCCGATCTGTCGCTCTCCCCCCTGCTCGACACGCTGAAGGGCCTGACCCGCGCCCGCCATGTCGAAGTCTCCGGCACCTGCGGCCGGATCGAGTTCGACAACCCTGCGCTGATCCTGCCGGCTGGCCCGATGGCCATCGTCGAGGCGGCCGTAAGGGACATCCTGTCCGCGGCGGAAGAGCGGTCCGAACTATGTCAGGCGAAACGCCGGGCCGAGAGGGCGGAGTTCGCCGACCTCGCCAAGACGGAGTTCCTGGCCACCATGAGCCACGAGCTTCGCACTCCGCTGAACGCCATCCTCGGCTTCGCCGAACTGCTGAAGAACCAGTCCTTCGGACCGCTGGGTTCGGCCCGCTACGTCGGCTATGCCGCCGATATCCACGACAGCGGCCAATTGCTGCTCCAGATCATCTCGGACATCATGGATGTGGCGAAGGTGGAGACCGGCCGCATCAACCTGACGCCGGACTGGGTGGACGCCACCCACCTGATGGCGTCGGTCGCCCGCCTGATCGAACCACGTGCCGCGGCAGCCGGCCTCAGCTTCCAGATAGCCCTGCCCGAACAGGCCCTGCCCCGGCTGTGGGCGGACGAGCGGCTGATCAAGCAGGCGCTGCTGAACGTCCTGTCAAACGCGGTGAAGTTCACGCCGTCGGGCGGCAGCATCCGCATGACGGCGATGGTCGAGCCCCTGACCGGAAAAATGGAAATCGAGATCGCCGATACCGGGCTGGGTATCGCCAAGTCCGAACTGTCGAAGGTCTTTGAACCCTTCCATCGCGGCGACGGCGCGATGAACCGCCGTTTCGAAGGGACCGGCCTCGGTTTGCCGCTCGCCCGCTCGTTCGTCGAGCTTCACGGCGGGTCGCTGACGCTCGACAGCGTTCAGGGACAGGGAACCACCGTCCATGTGGCCCTGCTGCCGGCACCGTCTCACGACCGGGGCGAGGATAACCGGTAAGGCCGTAATCCTCGCCACAAGAACACTATCTTACGTAGATTAACGCCTGTACCGAACATCCGGTCCTGACGGTACCCGTCCATGGGAAAATCCCCTGTGATTGTTTTCCGGGAGAGATTGACATGGCGACCATCGAGGGCGGGAACGGCAACGATATCCTGCGCGGCGAAGACGGACAGGATAGGCTTTTCGGCGGCAATGGCTGGGACATCCTTTATGGCGGGGCCGGCGACGATAAACTCTATGGCGAGGGCGGTACCGACACGCTGAAAGGCGAAGCCGGCGACGACGTGCTCAACGGCGGAAGCGGGATCGCGTATCTTTATGGCGGCGATGGGTCCGACCAGCTCTTCTACGACCCGACGGCATCCGATATCCTGACGGTAGGCAACTATCTGGCGCCCAGCATCCTGGACGGCGATGCCGGCATCGATACACTCACCATCAACAACCACGCGACATCCCTGTCGTTCGAGGGCAAGGTCGAACCGGTCAGCACGGATATCTTCATGAGCGGCCGGACCAGCGGCCAGCTCTTCTTCGAAGACAAGTTCGGCTCTTACATCGAAACCGGCAAATTCCAGGAGATCGAGAAGGTCGTCGCCGGCGGAACCGGTAACCTGCAATTCTGCGGCTACGATTCGCCGGGCGCCGGCATCGACGTGACCGGCACGGCTGGAAACGATCTCTTCTACAGCTTCGGCGCCGACGACACGATGCGCGGCGGCGCCGGCGATGACCGCTTCTTCGCGATCGGCGGCCATGACACCATCGTCAGCGGCTCGGGCGACGCCGACCGGTTCTATTTTTCGCCGGACTACTTCTATCTTACGGGGACGGTGGACATAACCGGCTTCAACGGCGCCGGCACCGTAGACGGCGACCAGCTCATCTTCACGGCGAGTCCCGGCGACGAGGCTACCCTCGATGTCTCCACCGCCGGCGGCAAGACGATCTTCGACATGACGACGAAGGCGGGCGCCAGCACCCATGTCACGGTCGATCTGGTCGGACTGGAAGAAGGCATCGATTACTTCTTCGCGTAACGCCAAACACTCGTCGCTCAGCGCTCCGCGAAGAACCGGTCGATCGTCGCCGCCGCCGTTCCGATATGGGACTTGAGAACGGCGGTGGCGCGATCGGTATCGCCCGCCCGCGCCGCGTCCAGCATGGCGCGGTGGTCGTCCTGGGACATGTGCTCCCTGCCCTTCGCGGCAAGGTGAAAGCGCAGATAGCGGTCGAAAGCCGCAAGCTGGCCCTCGACCAGGGCCAGCAGCCGGGGCCGCCCGGCCCTGGCGTAGAGCGACATGTGAAAACGCCGGTTGAGCTCGCCCATCCGGGACGGGTCCGGCTCCGCGTCCATCTCCGCGATCAGGTCGGCGGCGCGGCTGAAATCCTCGTCGTTCAGGTGCGGGATCGACAATGCGAAGGCGGCAGGCTCCAGCGCCAGCCGGATCGCGTAGGTATCCGCCGCGTCGCTGGCCGAAATCTCGGTGACCACGGCGCCCTTGTGCGGCACGAAATCGATCAGCGCCTGCGCTTCCAGCTGGCGCAGGGCTTCCCGCACCGGCATCCGGCTGACGCCGAAGGCTTCCGCCAGATCCTCCTGCCGCAGCGGCGTGCCGCCACCCAGGCTGCCCGACAGGATCGCCGTGCGCAACGTCGCCTCGACGAACTCGGTCGCAGTCCGGTAACGCGGCCCCGACGCCGCGATCAAGCCGGCCAGCGACAGGGAGGCGGCTTCCGAAGCCCGACTCATCCGATATCCATTTGTTGATTGGATCCAATCTTGATGTAGTCTGGCGGAGAACGAACTGCAACAAGTCCATTCTCCTGAGTACGGGAAAAGGGAATGCCCAAAGATCCCAACATCGATTCGGCTCTCCACACCCCCGCGCGGGCTTCCCTGCTGCAACCCGTCACCGCCGGCTTCCTCGCCGCCATCGTCGGCTTCGGCAGCGCCTTCCCGATCGTGCTCCAGGGACTGGCCGGTGTCGGCGCTTCCCCGGCGCAAGCCGCCTCCGGCCTGCTGGCGCTCTGCGTCGTGACGGGACTGCTGGGCGCTGCCCACAGCATCGCGACCCGGCAGCCGGTCAGCATCGCGTGGTCTACGCCGGGTGCGGCCTTGCTGATCTCGACCGGCGTTCCCGACGGCGGATTTGCCGCCGCCGCCGGCGCCTTCATGGTCGCGGCGCTGCTGGTCGTGCTGGCCGGATTGTGGAAGCCCTTCGGCCGGGCCGTGGTCGGCATCCCGATGAGCCTCGCCAGCGCCATGCTGGGCGGGGTCCTGCTGACCCTGTGCCTGGCGCCCGTCAAGGCGGTCGGCGCGGTCCCGGAACTGGCGCTGCCCATCGTCATCGTCTGGGCGCTGGGCTGGCGCTTCGCCCGGCTCTACGCCGTGCCGCTGGCGGTGCTGGTAACGGTCGGCATCGTCGTCTTCGCGACCCCGATACCGGCGGGAGCGCTGGCGGATATCTGGCCGAAGCCGGTGCTCGTGATGCCGGAGTTCACCATGTCAGCCGCGATCAGCATCGCGCTGCCGCTGTTCATCGTGACCATGGCGTCGCAGAACGTGCCGGGACTGGCCGTCATGCGCGGCAACGGCTACCAGCCCGATGTCGGGCCGGTCTTCATATCGACCGGTCTGTTCAGCGGGATCACCGCCCTGTTCGGCGGGCACGCCGTCAACCTTGCCGCGATCACCGCCGCCCTGTGCGCCGGTCCCGAGTCCCACCCTGACCCCGCGCGGCGCTGGATAGCCCCGGTCGCGAGCGGCGTCGCCTATCTCCTGCTGGGATTGTTCGCCGGTTTCGCCTCCGCCTTCATCGCCGCCTCCCCGCCCCTGCTGATCCAGGCGGTCGCCGGATTGGCGCTGCTGAGCAGCCTTGCCGGAGCGGTGACCTCCGCGATGTCGAAGGAGGATGAACGCGTGCCCGCCATCGTCACCTTCGTCACGACGGCGTCGGGCGTCGGCTTCTTCGGCATCGGCTCGGCGTTCTGGGGGCTGGTGGCGGGCGGCTTGCTGGTGATGTTGCAGCGGGCGGGGCGTTCCGCCGGTTCATGAAGGGAGTTGCCGGGCCAAGGCCCAACAACTCCCCCAAACAACTCAGATGCTCCGTGCTTACCGCACCTTGCCCTGCTTCCAGGCCGACAGAAGCTGCTCGTAAGCGACCGTCTCGCCCATCGGCTTCTCGTTGCTCAGCTTCGGCTTCGGAGCGCCGGGCTGGTCGAACCAGTACTGCGCATCCTGGACCTTGTTGAGCTTCGGACCGCAGGCACCCTGGACGTTGGCGCGTTCCAGGCGGGCCATCACGGCGTCCTGGGCTTCCGCCAGGCTGTCCATCGCCTGCTGCGGGGTCTTCTCGCCCGTCACCGCCTCGGCGACGTTCTGCCACCACAGTTGCGCCAGCTTGGGATAATCCGGGACGTTGGTGCCGGTCGGGGTCCACGACACGCGGGCCGGGCTGCGGTAGAACTCGACCAGACCGCCCAGCTTCGGCGCCATGTCGGTCATCGCCTGGGTCTGAAGGTCGGACTCGCGGATCGGCGTCAGCCCGACCATCGTCTTCTTCAGGGAGGTCGACTTGGCGACCGTGAACTGCGCGTAGAGCCACGCCGCCTTGCGCCGCTCCAGCGGGGTGCTCTTCATCAGCGTCCACGATCCCGTGTCCTGATATCCCAGCTTCATCCCCTCTTCCCAGTACGAGCCATGCGGCGACGGCGCCATGCGCCACTTGGGCGTGCCGTCGGCGTTGACCACGGGCAGTCCGGGCTTGGTCATGTCGGCCGTGAAGGCGGTGTACCAGAAGATCTGCTGGGCGATGGCGCCCTGCGCCGGCACCGGACCGGCTTCCGAGAAGGTCATGCCGCCGGCTTCAGGCGGCGCGTACTTCTTCAGCCAGTCGATATACTTGGTCAGCGCGTAGACGGAGGCCGGGCCGTTGGTGTCGCCGCCGCGCGTCACGCTGGAGCCGGCCGGGTTGCAGCCCTCGACCCGGATGCCCCATTCGTCGACCGGCAGGCCGTTGGGGATGCCCTTGTCGCCCGCACCCGCCATGCTCAGCCAAGCATCGGTGAAGCGCCAGCCCAGCGATGGGTCCTTCTTGCCGTAGTCCATGTGGCCGTAGACGCGGACGCCGTCGATGTTCTTGACGTCGTTGGTGAAGAAGTCGGCGATGTCCTCGTAGGCCGACCAGTTGACCGGCACGCCCAGTTCATAGCCGTACTTGGCCTTGAACTTCTCCTTCAGGTCCGGCCGCGCGAACCAGTCGGCGCGGAACCAGTAGAGGTTGGCGAACTGCTGGTCGGGCAGCTGGTAGAGCTTGCCGTCGGGCGCCGTCGTGAAGCTCTTGCCGATGAAGTCGTTGACGTCCAGCGTCGGCAGGGTCACGTCCTTGCCCTCGCCCGCCATCCAGTCCGTCAGCGGCACCACCTGCCCATAACGGAAATGGGTGCCGATCAGGTCGCTGTCGTTGATATAGGCGTCGTAGACGTTGCGGCCCGACTGCATCTGGGTCTGCAACTTCTCGATGACGTCGCCTTCCTGGATCAGGTCGTGCTTCAGCTTGATCCCGGTGATCTCGCTGAACGCGCGGGCGAGCGTCTTGGACTCGTATTCATGGGTGGTGATCGTTTCCGACACCACCGAGATTTCCATTCCCCGAAATGGTTCGGCCGCCTTGATGAACCATTCCATCTCCTTCAACTGGTCCGCCTTGGACAGGCTGGAAGGCTGGAACTCCTGATCGATCCACTTCTGCGCCGCGTTGAGCTGATCGGCGGTCTGGGCCAGGGCCGGCAGAGCGGCCATCGTCAGCGCCGAGGCCAGCACCGTGCCGGCCAGCAGGGTTCGTCTCACCGTCTTCGACATTGTTTCCTCCGAACCGTTTCTAGTTGTTGTCGTTGCGATCGGACCGGACTCTCCGACATTCACCAGAGAGAGCGGGGGAGTTCAGCCGAACTTCATGACCACCGCCATCCACACCAGCGACACCCCGAACGCGATCCACAGGTTCAGGTCGGTGAAGCCGATGACGGCGAGGTGGATATAGGCGCTGCCGAGAAGGCCGATGAAAAGCCGGTCGCCGCGCGTCGTCGGCATCGGCAGGAAGCCGCGCCGCTCGATCGTCGGCGACACGGTCTGCCACGCCGTCATGGCGGCCAGGATCAGGGCGATGCCGGCGAAGAAGGCGGCGGTCGGTCCCGTCCAGGCCATCCACTCCAGGTCGGCGGCCAGCGTTTCCATGGCGACGGTCCCCTTATCAGACGCGGCCCAGGGCGAAGCCCTTGGCGATGTAGTTGCGGACGAACCAGATCACCAGCGCACCGGGCACGATGGTCAGCACGCCGGCCGCCGCCAGCAGGCCCCAGTCCATGCCGGCGGCGCTGACGGTACGGGTCATGGTCGCGGCGATCGGCTTGGCGTCGACGCTGGTCAGCGTGCGGGCCAGCAGCAGTTCCACCCAGCTGAACATGAAGCAGAAGAACGCGGTGACGCCGATGCCGGCGCGGATCAGCGGCAGGAAGATCGTCAGGAAGAAGCGCGGGAAGCTGTAGCCGTCGATATACGCGGTCTCATCGATCTCGCGCGGCACGCCCGACATGAAGCCTTCCAGAATCCAGACCGCCAGCGGCACGTTGAACAGGCAGTGGGCCAGCGCCACCGCGATGTGGGTGTCGATCAGCCCGAAGGTCGAATAGAGCTGGAAGAACGGCAGCAGGAACACCGCCGGCGGGGCCATGCGGTTGGTCAGCAGCCAGAAGAACATGTGCTTGTCGCCCAGGAAGCGATAGCGCGAGAAGGCGTAAGCCGCAGGCAGCGCCACCGACAGCGAGATCACGGTGTTCAGCGCCACGTACTGGATCGAGTTGAGATAGCCCGTGTACCAGGACGGATCGGTGAAGATCGTCACGTAGTTGGCAAAGGTGATCGTGCGCGGGAACAGGTCGAAGCCGCTCAGGATCTCCTGGTTGGGCCGCACCGACATCGCGATCAGCCAGTATATGGGCAGCAGCAGAAAGACGAAGTAGACGATCAGGCCGATATGGCGTTTGCGGAACCTGCCGGTGGACGGGTTCAGCGCGGGTCCCTTCGCCGTGCTCATCGCGCGTCCTCCCGGTCGGTATGGGTGATGTAGGTGTAGAAGATCCAGGACAGCAGCAGGATCACCAGGAAGTAGATCAGCGAGAAGGCGGCCGCCGGTCCCAAGTCGAACTGCCCGACCGCGATCTGAGCCAGGAACTGGCTGAGGAAGGTCGTGGCGTTGCCCGGACCGCCGCCCGTCAGCACGAACGGCTCGGTGTAGATCATGAAGCTGTCCATGAAG
>NZ_JCACHA010000664.1:0-13320 GCF_059503625.1 Skermanella sp. | reverse complement strand
GAACTGCTGTCGGTCTGGCGCGACCGGAAGAGCCGGTTCGTGCTGGTGGTGCCGCCGCTGGTCCAGCTTTTCGTCTTCTCCTATGCCGCGACCTACGACGTTACCAATGTCCGGATCGCCGTTTTCAACCAGGACGCGGGCGCTCCGTCCCACGACCTGATCGCGCGGTTCGAGGATGCCCCCGACTTCGCCCGCGTCCTTCATCTCGGGAGCGAGGCCGGGATCGCGGAAGCGATCGATTCCAAGGAAGCGGTGCTGGTGGTGCATCTCGGTCCAGGCTTCTCCCGCGACCTGCTGGCCGGCGCTCCGGCCCGCGCGCAGCTCATCCTGGACGGGCGCGGGTCCAACACGGCTCAGGTCGTGATGGGCTACGCCACGACGATCATCAACAATTTCAACCACGACTGGGCCGCCGTGCATGGCGTGCCGGTGCTGCCGGCTCCGCTGATCGAGCGGGCATGGTTCAACCCCAACCTGATGAGCCTATGGGTCGTCGTCCCCGGTCTGGTCGGCATCCTGACGCAGGTGGTAGCATTGGTGGTGACGGCCCTCTCGGTCGCTCGGGAGCGGGAACTGGGGACCTTCGACCAGCTTCTGGTGACACCGCTGCGGCCCTGGGAGATCCTGGTCGGGAAGATCGTCCCGGCCCTCCTGATCGGACTTGCCGAGGGGACGGTGATCGTCGTGGCGGCGCTGTTCTGGTTCCGCGTGCCGCTGGTCGGCTCCCTCCTGCTGCTCTACGCCAGCCTGTTCGTCTTCCTGCTCTCGATCATCGGGGTCGGGCTGTTCATATCGGCGCTGTCGGGCACCCAGCAGCAGGCGATTTTGGGAGCCTTCCTGTTCCTGGTGCCGGCGATCATCCTGTCGGGGTTCGCGACGCCCATCGACAACATGCCGGAGTTCATCCAGGCGCTGACGCTCGGCAACCCGATGCGGCATTTCCTGTCCATCGTGCAGGGGATATTCCTGAAGGACTTGCCGGCCGAACTGGTCTTCGCCCGCATTTGGCCGATGGCGGTGATCGGGTTCGTGACCCTGGGCAGCGCCGTCTGGCTTTTCCGCCATAGGTTACGGTGAATGAAGTGCCCTGCGGACGCTTGCGCCCCTTTGCTGTTGCTGTTAGGGACGCCACTCTTTTCCCAGACCCAATATTTTCCGGGCCATTTCCCGCTGGAGCCAACATGAAGATCGACGAGTTGATCGAGAACTTCGAATTGTTCGACGAGTGGGAGGACAGGTACCGGTACGTGATCGACCTCGGCCGCGCCCTGCCGCCGCTGGAACCGCAGTACCAGACCGACGCCTTCAAGGTGGAAGGCTGCATGAGCCAGGTCTGGCTGGTGCCGCTGCCGGGCGAGGGCGGGCGTCTCCGCTTCGCAGCCGACAGCGACAGCGCCATCGTCAAGGGGCTGGCGGCGGTGCTTCTGACCGCCTATTCGGACAAGACCCCGGAGGAGATCCAGGCGACCGACCTCGAGTCCATCTTCTCGCAGATCGGCTTGGATCAGCATCTCAGCCCCAACCGGCGCAACGGTTTCTTTTCCATGGTCGAGAAGATCAAGGCATCCGCCCGTGCGCGCATAGCGGCACGTGATTGATCGGGCCGAAATATTTCAAAACAGAAACAATCCGTCGGCCACGTCATAATTAGATCAGATACGTTGTTCATTTATCTCCAATAGTTTGCTTTCCCTGTCGGAAGTAGGTAAAACTTCGGGAAACCAAACACGTGGAGATGCTGCAACTGTGTCCGCTTTGTACACTACTGCCGATAGGCAGATGCCTTTGGCATTGTGGGACCAGCATCTCGATGCCGACATGCATATCTGCCAGCTTTTCTCCGACGAGGACGACCGGCTCGAAGCGATGACCCGGTATCTGGTCTGCGGCATCGAGGCCGGCCAGAAATGCGGCTGCTGGACTTTCGACGACGCGGGCGCGCTGCTCGATGGCGAATGCGTCGCCTCCGGTAATTCGATGGACGAGGCCCATGTCCGCGGACAGCTCTCCTTCGAGGACGCTGACGATGTCTGGTTCGCCGGTGGCAGGTTCGATCCGGAACGGCTGCTGAGCCATCTGTCGAACTTCCACGACGATACCGGCGGCAAGACCTGGGACGGTACCCGGATCGTGGCGGAAATCAGCCCGGCCATCCCGGAGATGCCGGGCGGCGGCAGGCTGATCGAGTACGAGGTAGAGGTCAACCGGCTGCTGCGCGGCAAGCCGATGATGGTCGTTTGCCAGTACGACCTGAACCGTTTCAGCGGCTCCGTCCTGCTGGATGTCCTGCGCGTCCACCCCTACGTCATGATCCGGGGCAACGTGATGTCCAATCCGTTCTATCATCCTGCGGACGACGCTCTTGCCGCAGCGTGAGGCGCACATGCCCCTGGATGCCGCCAGCCGTACGATGGGGCAACTGCTCGTCCTGCAAAGCATCGCGATCGGCTTGCCCGGACGCCGGGAAATCTTCGACTTCCTGAGAGCGGGACTGCAACGCCTGCCCGGGGTCAGCCGGGTCGAAACCTATGAGTCGGGGAGAGTGCCGCCGGTTTCCTACGATCTGGTCGTGCCGGTCCGGTCCGGTCAGCGCGACTACGGCGCCTTCGCCTTCGTCGTCGCCGACCATGCCGCCTTCGGCATTTTCAGTCCCTATGTCCGCAACCTGATAACGTCGGTCGCGGCGATACTCGAATTCCGGCGCAATCAGGAGGTCAGCCACGACCGCGAGCACCGGCTTGAAGTCGAAGTCCTCCGGACGCGGCGCGAGCTCCTGCTGATCGAGCACGACCTCCAGGCGATCCTGAACACGATCCCGGACATTTTCTTCCGGACCGGCGACAACGACCGCGTGGTCATGGTCTCCCCCGGCGTCCACTCGATCCTGGGCTATGCCCCTGAGTCGTTCCTGGGGACGCGGCTGAGCGATCATTACTGCGATCCTCAGCAATACCTGCGCGACCGGGAGCGGGTCCTGGATGCCGCCGGAGCCGTCGTCATGGTCGAGGGGATGATGCGGCACAAGGCCGGCTTCGAGGTCTGGATATCGACCAATGCCGCCGCCCGGTTCAACGCCGACGGGCAGTTCACCGGCATAGACGGCATCTCGCGCGACGACAGCCTGAGGAAACGGACCGAGCAGGACCTGCTCGCGGCGAAGGATCAGGCCGAGCAGGCCAACCACCTCAAGACCCAGTTCCTCGCCAATATGAGCCACGAGTTGCGGACGCCGCTGAACGCGATCATCGGCTTTTCCGAGTTCATGGGACTGGAGGCGCTGGGGCCGCTGGGCGCCGACAAGTACCGCGAATACCTGATCGACATCAAGAATTCGGGCGAACACCTTCTGGAAGTCATCAACGACATCCTGGACGTGGCGCGGATCGAGGCGGGCCGGGTCGAGATGCGGTTCGAAACGGTCGTCCTGGATTTTGTGGTCGATGCCTGCATCAGGCTGGTCGCCGACCGGGCCAGGGCCAGGGACCTGACGATCAGCTGCGAACTGCCTCCGGGATTGCCGTCGCTGTCGGTCGATCCGCTCCGGTTCCGTCAGGTGATCCTCAATCTGCTGACCAATGCCGTGAAGTTCAACCGGCCCGGCGGCGGCATCCGGGTGACGGCGGAACACGAACCCGGCGGCGGCATGGCGATCCGGGTGACCGACGGCGGCATCGGCATCGCGGCGGACGACATACCCCTGGTGCTGGAAGCGTTCGGGCAGGTCTCCGACGTCTACGCCCGCCCTCACGAAGGATCGGGACTGGGGCTCCCCCTGTGCCGCTCGCTGATGCAGTTGCACGGCGGCGACCTGGAACTGGAAAGCACGCTCGGGGCCGGAACGACCGTAACCGTCCGCTTTCCCCCCGAGCGTGTCGTGCTCGACCGGAACGAGTACCTGCTCAACCAAGGGCTAAGCCTGATCGGTTGAACCTACTGGGTTGAACCTACTGGGCTGAACCTCCTCCGGCGGGGCGTGGCGTCGGCCGCCAGTCGGGCGGAGCCAGTTCGAAGCCGGCGAACTCGAACGCCGGCGAGACGGTGCAGCCGACCAGCGTCCAGGTTCCGAGCGAAACAGCCGTCTGCCACGCTCCGGCGGGCACGACGGCCTGCGGCCTTTGGCCATGGCCCAGCGCCGGACCCAAATGGGTGGCGTAGGCGTCATGGCCGTTGGGCGAGATGGTCAGCGCCAGCGGACCCCCGGCATACCAGTGCCAGATCTCGACCGCGTCGACCCGATGCCAGGCCGAGAACTCGTCCGCCTGAAGCAGGTAGTAGATCGCGGTGCAGGACCCGCGGGAACCGTCCGCCGGAGCATCGCGGAAGGTTTCGACGTAGTGGCCGCCCTCGGGATGCTTTTGCATCCCGAGCAGCTTGATGACCTGATCTGCGGTCAAGTCGTCCATGGCGTTCAGGCCGCCGGCGGAGCGGTGCCGGCGAAGCTGTCCCGCTTCGATTCGGCGTCGAACCAGGCCGACAGGGCAGGGCGGCCCTGCCGCCAGTCCTCGTGACCGAATCGGAAGTCCAGGTAGCCGAGGGCGGCCAGCACGGCCACGCTGCCGATGGTGAACCGTTCGCCCAGCTTTCCGGCGCCGGCTTCCAGGGCATCGAGCGAGCGGGAGACCGCCGCCCGCTGCCGCTCCATCCAGTCTGTCGAACGAAGCTGTTCCGGCCGGTTGCCTTCCAGGCGGCGGAGGATGGCGGCGTCGCAGATGCCGTCGGCCAGGGCCTGGAAGCGCAGCGCCGCCCAGCGGTCGGGGCCGGATTCGGGATAAAGCCCATTGCCGGGACCGCTTTCCAGGCTGTCGAGATATTCGACGATGACCGGACTGTCGAACAGAGAGGTGCCGTCGTCGAGCACCAGTGCCGGCACCTTGCCGAGCGGGTTGTCCTGCGGCAGATCGGTTGCAGGGCTCCAGGCATCCGTCTTCGTCAGCTCGACCTTGTCGGACAGGCCGCGTTCATGGATGACCATCATGACCTTCCGCACATAGGGCGAGGTCGCACTGTAACGCAGCTTCATGGGTTTTTCTTTCCGTTGGTCGTTTCTTCTGGGTTTGGCGAGGCTAGAAGGTG
This sequence comes from Skermanella sp., assembly GCF_059503625.1. Lineage (NCBI taxonomy): Bacteria > Pseudomonadati > Pseudomonadota > Alphaproteobacteria > Rhodospirillales > Azospirillaceae > Skermanella > Skermanella sp. The sequence continues at coordinate 8,247 of NZ_JCACHA010000664.1, read as the reverse complement.
TCCTTTCGCCTGCGGATCTCCGCGAACACCTCCGTCGGGTCCGCACCGGCAAGGCCGACCGCAGCGGCGACTTGGGGGGCGTCGGCGCGGAGGAACGGGTTGGTCGCCTTCTCGACGCCGAGTGTCGTGGGGATGGTCGGCTTGCCGGCATCGCGCAGGACGGCGATATCGGCGGCGCGCTGCTTCAGCGCCGTGTTGTCGGGATCGACGGTGACCGCGAACCGGGCGTTGGACAGGGTGTATTCGTGGCCGCAATAGACCGCGGTCTCGTCGGGCAGTGGGCGAAGCTTCAGCAGTGACTGCCACATCTGGGCCGGCGTCCCTTCGAACAGCCGGCCGCAGCCGAGGGCGAACAGGGTGTCGCCCGAGAACAGGGCCGACGCGTCCTTGAACCATAGCGAGATATGGCCGCTGGTATGGCCCGGCGTCTCGAAAACCAGGACGTCCTGCGTGCCGAAGCGGTAGGTATCGCCCTCCTGGACGGTCTCGTCCAGGTCGGGGATGCGGTTGCGGTCGGCGGCGGGGCCGATAACGGTACAACCGAACTTTTTCTTCAACTCCGCATTGCCGCCGATGTGGTCGGCATGATGATGGGTGTTGAAGATATGCGTCGGACGCCAACCTAGGCGTTCCAGGGCTTTGAGCACGGGTCCGGCTTCGCCGGGATCGACTATGCCGACGGCCTCGCTTGCGGGATCCTTGAAGAGGTAGACATAATTGTCGCTGAACGCGGGTATGAGCTGGATATCCATGACGAAGACGTTACCCCATGGCCGGTGGTCGGGCAAAGCCCTGGGCATGACCCCGGCGTTTGTTTCGTGTTAGGCTCCTGCCACAATGTATACCGATGCCATCGATCTGCGCGAGTTCTACGAAAGCAGCCTCGGCCAAGTGGCCCGAAGGATGATCCGTCGCCGCGTTCGCGAGTTGTGGCCCGATGTCCGGGGGCAGGTAGTTCTCGGAGTCGGCTACGCCGCACCCTATCTCCGCCCTTTCCGGGAGGAGGCCGAGCGGACGATAGCCCTGATGCCTGCCTCCCAGGGGGTCGTGTACTGGCCGTCCGAGGGACCGGGACTGTCGGCGCTGGCCGACGAGGCGGAGTTGCCGCTGCCGGATATGTCGGTCGATCGGGTGCTCCTTGTCCATGGGCTTGAATGCACGGAACAGCTGCGTCCCATGATGCGGGAAATCTGGCGGGTCATGGCGGGAGGCGGCCGCCTTCTGGTGGTGGCGCCCAACCGCCGGGGCATCTGGGCACGGATCGACCGGACGCCGTTCGGCCATGGCAGTCCCTATTCCCCTTCCCAGCTGAAGCACGCCCTCAGGGAGAACATGTTCGTTCCGGAACGGACGGCGCGTGCGCTGTTCATCCCACCGGTCAAGTCGCGGTTCCTGCTGGGGTCGGCTCCGGCCTGGGAAGAGATCGGGGAGCGCTGGTTCAAGGCATTCGCCGGCGTCTATCTGGTGGAAGCCAGCAAGCAGATCTATGCCGGAGTGGCGCGGAAAGCCCCGGTACGGCCCAAGAAGCGCCGGCTGATCATGCCGATGCCGAGCGGAGCCGGCATGCCGGGCGCCGCCGGTGCGGCGCATGTCGAGCACGACGACGAGGTCCCGGCGGCGGCGCGGGTGCAGTCCGACGACGGCTATTGCCGGGGGGCAGGCTGAGCGGGCGGAGACGACGCGGAGGGCGGTGGATTGGCACGGTCGTTCTGCATCTCTCCCTGACCAGTCATGTCGGACGGAACGTCCCGTGCGTTTGGCGTCATGCCGGGTACGCCGGTATTGCCCTGGCCGGTGAGTTCCCGGCTTGGTGCCTCTCCCGAGACCCCCGGAGTCGGAGCCACATGGTCTGTCGTCGGCTGGTCGCCCGGCCGGGGAGCTGTCATCAGCGGCTTGTTGGCGGGATCACCGGTTGGGTTGGCGGGTTCCTGCGCCACCGCTGGCATTGCGCCGATCATCAGGGTAGTCGCGACGGTAATCAGCAGGATGCGCATGGCTGGTTTCCTTATGCGATGCATATGAAACTCAACAGCGGGCGGAGTTGAGCGTTGCGGAAGCCCACCGGATTAACGCAGGCTTCGACCATGGCCAGCTTGGAACCGGAGGGCTGAGGGATGCGCAAGGGCTTGATGCTGCTGGCCATGACGACGGCCTTGTCCGGTTGTGCCGCCCTGGGCTCGCCCGGCTGCGGGCCGGACGGCCAGCGGGAGCTGGTTGCCGAGGTGGTCTTCGGCCGGAATATCGGTGACTCGCTCGGAGTCTCCGAAGCGGACTGGAACCGCTTCCTGGAGGAGGAGGTGACGCCGCGCTTTCCCGACGGTTTGACGGTGATGAGCGCCAGCGGACAATGGCGCGACAGCGAGCGCGGCGCTGTCGTGCAGGAACCGAGCAAGGTGCTCGTGCTTGTCCTGGGCGACGAGACGGCGGACCGGCCCCGGGTTCGCGAGATCGCCGACGCCTATAAGCGGCGCTTTCAGCAGCAGAGCGTCCTGACGATGATGCGCCCGGCCTGCGTCTCGTTCTGACCACCGTGGAACGGCGACGCCGTTATTCCTGCGTGCCGTTCCGGCGCAGCATGAAGACGCCCTGCTCGCCGAAGAAATTGGCGATGCCATCGGCGGAGGCGAGGCGAGTGGGGCGGTTGTCGCGGCCCAGGATCACGCTTCGTTCGATCGTGATGTCCAGCCGGTCGCACAGGCTGGTGAAATCCTTGATCGTGCAGAAGTGGATGTTCGGCGTCTCGTACCACTCGTAGCCGAGGCGTTCGGTCACCGGCATGCGGCCCATCAGCAGCAGCGACGCCCGGATGCGCCAGTAGCCGAAGTTGGGGAACGAGATGATCGCCCGGCGGCCGATCCGCACCAATTCCTCCAACACCTTGCGCGGCGCGCGCATGGCCTGAAGCGTCTGGCTGAGCACGACGTAATCGAACGCGCCGCTGGGATAGTCCTTGAGGTCGGTGTCGGCGTCGCCCTGGATGACGGACAGGCCGTGGCTGACGCAGGAATGCACGCCGTCCATGCTCAGCTCGATCCCGCGCCCGTCCACCTGCTTCTCGTAGACGAGGTAGTCGAGCAGGGCGCCGTCGCCGCAGCCGATATCCAGCACCCGGCTGCCCGGATCGATCATGTCCGCGATCAGCCGAAGGTCGAGTCGGATGTCGCCGGGCCGGCGGTTCCGCCCGATCCCGGTGGAAGTATCGTCCAGGGGGCTCATGCCGGTTCCGTCCGCTTTCTGGTCAGTCCCCGATGCTCGGCGCAGCCGTCCATGAAGCCCCGGACGACCTGATGGAACTCCGGCTCTTCCAGGAGGAAGGCGTCGTGGCCCTTGTCGGTCTTCACTTCCACGAAGCTGACATTGGCGGCGACGGCGTTGAGCGCATGGACGACCGCCCGCGATTCAGGCGTCGGGAACAGCCAGTCGCTGGAGAAGGAGGTCAGGCAGAACCGCACCGGAGTAGCGTTCCCGTTGTGCCGGAAGGCGTTCGCCAGCACGTCGCCATGCTCCGCCGCGAGGTCGAAGTAGTCCATGGCGCGGGTGATGTAGAGGTACGAGTTGGCGTCGAACCGGTCGACGAACGTGATCCCCTGGTGCCGCAGGTAGCTTTCCACCTGGAAATCCGCGTCGAACCCATAGGTCACCGTCGTACGGTTCTGCAGGTTGCGGCCGAACTTGCGGTGCAGCGCCGCTTCGGACAGGTAGGTGATGTGCGCCGCCATGCGCGCCACGGCGAGACCGCGATGCGGGCGTTTGCCCTGGTTGAGGTAATCGCCGGCGCACCAGTCCGGATCGGCCATGATGGCTTGGCGCCCGACCTCGTGGAAGGCGATGTTCTGGGCCGAATGCCGGGCCGCCGTCGCGATCGGCAGGGCCGCGAAGACGTTGTCCGGATAGCTGACCGCCCATTGCAGCACCTGCATGCCGCCCATCGATCCGCCGACGACGCAGAACAGCTTGTCGATCCCGAGATGGTCGATCAGCAGCTTCTGTGCCCGAACCATGTCGGCGATCGTGATGACCGGGAAATCCAGGCCATAGGGCTTGCCGGTGGCGGGGTTCGTTTCCGCCGGACCGACGCTGCCCATGCATCCGCCGATCACGTTGGAGCAGATGATGAAGTATCTGTCGGTATCGATCGGGCGGCCGGGACCGACAAGCATGCTCCACCACCCGGCCTTGCCGGTGATGGGATGGTAGTCGGCGACGAAATGGTCGCCCGTCAGCGCATGGCAGATCAGGATGGCGTTGGACTTGTCGGCGTTGAGCGTGCCGTAGGTGCTGTAGGCGACGGTGAAATTCTCAAGCTCGACGCCGCAGTCGAGCCGCATCGGCCGTTCCGTGCCCAGCACCACCCGCAGGTTCGCTCCTTCCGAGGCCGTCCCCTTCACGGGGCCGGCAGCCGGGCCGCCGGACGGTGGCTGACGAAATGGAATGGGCGCGGTCATGGCGACGGAGAACCTGCTCTCGAATGCCTGGAAGGGAAGCGCATTGCTACGGAGCAAGCCATGGGGGTGTCAACGTTTTCTTTGATTTTAGCAGGGCCGGATACTACTACTATCCGGCCCTGAATGCACCCTGACCGTACCCTGACAGGCAAGATCCAGAAACCCATGTCCGCATCACCGCCTTCGCTTGAAGAATTGCGCCGCGAGATCGACGAGATCGACGACGCCATTCACGACCTGCTCATGCGCCGCGCACAGGTGGTCGAGCAGGTCGGTATCGCCAAGCGGCCGGACAACCAGATCTTCCGCCCGGGCCGGGAAGCCGTCATCCTGCGCCGTCTGGCGGCCCGCCATACCGGCGCTTTCCCGATCGCCGTGGTGGTGCGTATCTGGCGCGAGATGATCGCCGCCTTCTCGCGCCTCCAGGGACCTTACGCGATCACCGTCTACGCACCGGAAGACAAGCGCGGCTTCTGGGATATCGCCCGCGACCACTACGGCAGCGTCGTTCCGATGACGGCGGTCAACACTCCGGCAGCGGCAATCCGCACCGTGGCCGACGGCACCGCCACGGTCGGCGTCGTGCCGATGCCGGAGGAGGACGACCACGAGCCCTGGTGGCGCCACCTGATGAACGAAGACGTCAAGACGCCCCGCATCGTCGCCCGCCTGCCGTTCTGCGGACGTGGCAACGCACGCGGTGAAAACCACGATGCCCTTGCCGTCGCCCTGATCCAGCACGAGGGGACCGGCGACGACCGTACCCTGCTGGGCGTCGAACTGTCGGAAGACGTCAGCCGGGGGCGTCTCAAGGACGCACTGGAAGCAGCCGGGCTGACGGTCGTAAACTTCAGGAGCTGGACGGGCCGGGAGGCCGGCGGCGGCCCTCCGCTCCACCTGGTCGAGGTGGCGGACTATGTCGCGTCGAACGATCCCCGGCTGTCGGCGTTCAAATCCAAGGTCGGTGACATCGTCCTGCGCGCCACGCCGATCGGCGGCTATGCGATGCCGCTTGGACTCACCCCGGACGTCAAGAAAGTCTGAAGTCTCTAGTCAGGTCTGAAGTCTTTATCAGGAAAGTACCGTTCCATGTCTGCTCCGGCCCCCCGTCCCGGAATCCTCGATATTTCGCCCTATGTCGGCGGCGAGGCCCATGCTCCCGGCGTCGACAGGCTGATCCGTCTGGCCTCCAACGAAGGCGCCCTGGGGCCGAGCCCTCGCGCCGTGGAAGCCTACCGGAACGCCGCCGCCGAGGTGCATCGATATCCGGACGGCCACTCCACGGCTCTGCGGGACGGTCTGGCTCGGCTTTACGGGCTTGATGCCGCGCGGATCGTCTGCGGCACCGGATCGGATGAGCTGCTGGGACTGCTGACCCGCTCCTATGCCGGTCCGGGCGACGAGGTGCTGTACAGCGCGCACGGCTTCCTGATGTACCCGATTTCCGCCAAATCGGTCGGCGCCACGCCGATAGCCGCGCCCGAGACGGGCCTGAAGGCCGATGTCGACGCCCTGCTGGCGCATGTGACCGAGCGGACCAAGATCGTCTTCATCGCCAATCCGAACAACCCGACGGGCAGCTTCCTGACGACCGACGAGATGCGGCGCCTGCATGCCGGCTTGCCGGAGCATGTCGTGCTGGTGATCGATGCCGCCTATGCCGAGTACGTCGACCGCCCGGACTACACGGCGGGTGCGGAACTGGTGGAGGAGTTCGGCAACGTCGTCATGACGCGGACCTTTTCCAAGATCTACGCGCTGGGCGGGCTGCGGCTGGGCTGGGCGTACTGCCCGCCGGCCATCGCCGACGTGCTGAACCGCGTGCGCGGACCGTTCAACGTCAGCTCCGCGTCGCAGATCGCGGGCGTCGCCGCCGTCGAGGACCAGGAGTTCATCGAGCGGTCGCGCCTTCACAATGACGCATGGCGGGAGTGGCTGGCGGCTCGCCTGACGGAACTGGGCCTGACGGTACATCCCAGCATCGCCAATTTCCTGCTGGTGTCGTTCGCCAACGCCGCGTCGGATGGCAATCAGGCGGCCGAGGCGGCCCGCCAGTTCCTCAAGTCGCGCGGTATCCTGGTCCGTCAGATGGGCGGCTACGGGCTGCCGCATTGCCTGCGGATATCGATCGGCACGGAAGAAGAGATGCGCGCCGTCGCCGACGCCGTCGCCGCGTTCCTGAAGGGCTGACGGCATGTCGAACGAAATGCTTGTGGAATCGCTGCCCATCGAGGCCGCCGGCGGCCCGCTGTTCGGCCGTGTCGCCTTCATCGGCATCGGGTTGATCGGCTCGTCCATGGCACGCGCGCTTGCCAAGCTCGGGTTGGCGCGGGAAATCGTTTGCAGCGCCCGAAGTCAGGCGACCTGCGACAAGGCGCTGGAACTGAGGCTCGTGTCGCAGGCCTCGACCGATGCCGGAGCGATGGTCGCCGGCGCCGATCTGGTGGTGCTGTGTTCGCCGGTCGGCACCTATGCCGATCTGGCGGCGCGGATAGCAGCGCACTGCGCGCCGGGCGCCATCGTCACCGATGTCGGATCGGTCAAGCAGGCGGTCATCCGCGACGTGGCACCCCATCTGCCGGAAGGCGTGCATCTCGTGCCCGGCCATCCGGTCGCCGGAACCGAGCATTCCGGACCGGAGGCCGGCTTCGCCGAACTGTTCGAGAACCGCTGGTGCATCCTGACGCCGCCGGCGGGAGCCAACGAGGAGGCTGTCGCCAAGGTTGCCGACATGTGGCGGCGCTTCGGGTCGAACGTCGAGTTCATGGAGGCCTCGCACCACGACAAGGTACTGGCGATCACGTCCCATCTGCCGCACCTGATCGCCTATACCATCGTCGGAACGGCGACCGACCTGGAGGAAGACACCAAGTCCGAGGTGATCAAGTTCTCCGCCGGCGGTTTCCGCGACTTCACCCGGATCGCGGCCAGCGATCCGGTGATGTGGCGCGACATCTTCCTGAACAACCGGGAAGCCGTGCTGGAGATCATCCAGCGCTTCAACGAGGACATCACCGCGCTTCAGCGGGCGATCCGCTGGGGTGAGGGCGACAAGCTCGAGGAGCTGTTCACCCGCACCCGTGCGATCAGGCGCGGAGTCATCGACGCCAAGCAGGCCTGAATTCCAGGCCTGCGCCGTCAAGGTCCGGCCACGTCAGGCTTGGCGCCGCCGAAGAAGCCCAAGACCGAGCAGGCCGCCGGCCAGCATCACCAGAGTCGCCGGTTCCGCGACCTGGAGCGGGTCGGCGTCGGGGTCGCCGGCCGAGGCGTCCCAGCCCGCAAGGGCCGCCAGTGCATAGTCGCCAAGTATCCGGTGAGCGACAGTGGTTGGATGGACGCTGTCCCAGAACAAGTATTCGTCCGGGTTGGCGCAGACGGTTCCGGGACGGTCGACCGCTCCCGTGAAGCAGGGCGTGTTGACGCTGGTCAGGCCGTATTGAGCCGGATTTCCGGCGACGGAATTGAACAGGCTGCGGACGTCCAGCGTGATCAGATCGACCGGGAAAGCCGCTTCAAGCCCGGCAAGGACGCCGGTCAGCGCTGTGTTGAAGGCGGCGGAAAGGCTGGTGGCCCGCGCCATCATTTCGGGTCCGCCGGCGATCGATTCGGGCGTCAATGCCAGATCGCTGAGGTTCGGCACCATGATGTATTCGGCACCCGCCAGAGCGAGGTTCGTAAGCGCCTGACGAACGTTCTCGGTCGCTGCGGCAGCCAGGGCTTCCGGCGCCAGGGTCGAGGTCAACTCGTTCCGGACGTCGTTGCCGCCGCCATAGACAATGTAAAGGGCATCGGGGTCCGCTCC
>NZ_JCACHA010000663.1:0-13518 GCF_059503625.1 Skermanella sp. | reverse complement strand
GGAACCGCAGCGCGCCGACTTCCTTGCCGCCTCCGCCCGGCTGGCGGTGGAGCGCATCGCCAACAGCGATGCGCTCTATCACGACGTCCACCACACGATCATGGTGACGCTGGTCGGTCAGGACATCCTGCGCGGGCGGATCATTACCCAGCGCGTGACGCCCGAGGACTGGGAACATTTCCTGCTGGCGTTGCTGACCCACGACATCGGCTATGTCCGGGGCGTGTGTCCGGGCGACGAGCGGGACACCTGCGTGATCGATCAGGCCGGAAACTCGGTCCGCCTGCCAAGGGGGGCGACCGACGCATTCCTGGCGCCCTACCATGTCGAGCGGTCGAAGATCTTCGTCCGGGCACGGTTCGCGGACTATCAGGATCTCGACGTGGAACGGGTGACGCGCAGCATCGAACTAACGCGCTTTCCCGTGCCGGACGACGGCGACCACGATGCGGTCGATACCGAAGCGGGTCTGGTCAGGGCCGCAGACCTGATCGGGCAACTGGCCGACCCGATGTATATGCGGAAGATCACCGGCCTGTTCTACGAGTTCCAGGAAACGGGAGTGGCGGATAGGCTGGGATACAAGTCGCCGGCGGACATCGTGGACTTCTATCCGGAATTCTTCTGGACCAGGATCGAGCCGTTCGTTGGAGAGGGATTGCGGTATCTGGAACTGACCAGTTCCGGCAAGCAGTGGATCGCCAACCTGTACAGCCACGTCTTCACCGTCGAGCACAATCGGCGAAACCTGGGGCCGCATGTCCCGGCGGAACCGGCGCAAGGTGAGCCGGAGCTGGAGAGCTGACAGGAGGAAGAACGCTTTAGTGTAGAAGCGGCCTCTGGCCGCTTGCAGGAAAGCGGCCGGAGGCCGCTTCTACTGTACGCCGCCGCTACTTAGCCGAGGCACCGACCAGCGGGCAGCCGCCTTCCGCCATCGGACGGAAGGCCTGCTCCGCCGGGATGCGGGAAACCAGCTTGTAGTAGTCCCACGGGCGGGTGGATTCGGCAGGAGCCTTGACCTCGAACAGGAACATGTCGTGGACCGCGCGGCCATCGGCGCGGATGGTCACGGGGCCGAACAGCGGGTCGTCGACGGGATTGCTTTTCATCCGATCGACGACCCGCGCGCCACCCGCATCGGGGCCGGCCGCGGCCAGCGCGTTCAGCCACGCCAGCACGGAGGAATAGACGCCCGCGTGGTTCATCGTCGGCATGGTGCCGCCCGACCGCTCGGCGAAACGGCGGCTCCACCGGCGGGTCGCGTCGTTCAGGTCCCAGTAGAAGGCTTCCGTCAGGAGCAGGCCCTGAGCCGCTTCGAGGCCCAGGCTGTGGACGTCCGACAGGAAGACCAGCAGGCCTGCCAGCGAGCGGCCGTCGCGGAGGATCCCGAACTCGCGCGCCTGCTTGATCGCGGTGACGGCGTCGTTGCCGGCATTGGCGAGAGCGATGATGCCGGCGCCCGACGACTGCGCCTGGAGCAGGAAGGAGGAAAAATCCGACGTGCCCAGCGGGTGCCGCACACCGCCGAGGACCTTGCCGCCGCTCGCCTGGACGACGGCTGAGGCGTCGCGCTCCAGCGCTTGGCCGAAGGCGTAGTCGGCCGTCAGGAAGAACCAGCTCTCGCCGCCGCGCTTTACCACGGTCGATGCGGTTGCGTGCGCCAGCGCCCAAGTGTCGAAGGTCCACTGCACGGTGGTAGGCGCGCATTTCGGCCCGGTCAGGTCGGATGAGGCGACACTGGAACCGAGGAAGACTCGGTCCCTCGCCCGCATGATCTCGTTTACGGCAAGGGCGACCGATGTGTTCGGAACATCCACGACGGCATCGACATGCTCGCTGTCGACCCAGCGGCGGACGATTTCCGCCCCGATATCGGCCTTGTTCTGGTGATCGGCATAGACGATCTCGACCCGGATAGGCGCTTGGCCGCTTGGCAAGGACGCCGAGAAATCCTCAACCGCCAGTTCGGCGGCGATCACGGACTTGCGGCCGGAGAGGTCCGAATAGGGCCCGGAGCCGTCGTTCAGCACGCCGAGGTGAACCACCCGTTCCGCTGCCGCCGGAGCAGTCCAGAGTGTCACCATGCCGACCATGGCCAGGATGAGGGATCTGGCACGTCTCACCGGAATTCTCCTTCGGAATGGATGCAGTGAAGCCAAATTATCGCGCGTTCGGAGAATCCGTAATAGGTCATTTCAAGGGTTCACGCGGCTGGTGACAAAGCAGACTAAATAACGTTATCTTCCGATCTGGAAAGCTCGCTACTCTTCGCGAACGTGTGACGCCTATACCTTTGGGATTAGCACGTAAGCACTAAATGATTTTGCATTGGACTGACTGAAAAAACTGGCGCAGGGCATGATGGGTGAAGTGAATTCGATGGTTCGACCCGAACTTGAGTTGGCAACCTTGATTGTCAACACGCTCAATCTTGAGGTTTCGCCGGAAGACATCGACCCGGACGCGCCGCTGTACGGCGAGGGCCTGGGGCTGGATTCCATCGACATGCTCGAGATTGCGCTGGCGATCTCGAAGGCCCATGGCGTGAAGCTGCGTTCCGACGACGAGAGCAATGTCAGGATCTTCTCCTCGCTGCGCCATCTGAGCGATCATATCCAGCACCTCAAAGCAGCGTAATGAAACCGGCGGCGGCTTGGGCCGGGTTGAGCGCCGGGCTGCTGGCTCTTGGCTTATATCCCGTGCTGATCCATACGGCTGTCGTGTCCGGCGCGGGCACCGGGCCGGCGACGGTGTTCGCGCTGGTCCAGGCGGCGATCACGGGAATGGCGCTGGCGCGGGCGGCGCGGCGCTATCGCTGGATAGCACTGTTCGGGGTGGCTGGCTTGTTCGTCACGTCCTGGTACTCCGCGCGCGACGGGCTGCTGGCCGCGTCGGGCATCAGCCATGCCATGATCTATTTAGGATTGCTGGCTCTGTTCGGGAACTCGCTGGCTGCGGGTCGCGAGCCTCTGATTACGGTAGTCGCGCGCAAGGTACGCGGTTACCTGACGCCGGAGATGGAGGTTTATACCCGGCGGGTCACCTGGGCGTGGTGCTTCTTCTGCGGGGCACAGTTGGCGGCCTCTCTGGTGCTTCTGCTTACCGCCACTGATGAAGTCTGGTCATTCTTCGTCAATGTCATGGACCTGCCGCTGCTGCTGACGATGTTCGCGGCCGAGTATTGCTACAGGCTTTATCTGTTCTGGGATTATCCCCATGGCAGCATCCTGGACATCGTCCGGGTGTTCATGGAGGAGCAGCAGTCCGGCTCCAGGGACGCCGCATGAGCACGCTTCCGCTGATGCGGTACGCCGATGCCGGCGCTACGATGGCTTGGCGCCAGGGCGCTCCCATCGACGCGCGCCGTTTCCTGGATACGGCTGCGGCGCTGGCGGCGACGCTTCCCGACAGCGGGCATGTGATCAATCTTTGCACGGACAGGTTCGACTTCGCGACCGGACTGGCTGCGGCCTTGCTGCGGCGACAGGTTAGCCTGCTGCCGCCCAACGACACTCCCGTCATGCTGCTCCAACTGGCTGAAAGATACCCCGGAGCGGTCTGCCTGACGGACCCCGGCGTCACGTATCCAGGGATGGAATGCATCCATGTGCCCGCCCCTGCTCCCGGCGGCGGGTCGGGGTCGGTCCCGGCCTTTCCTGAAGACCAGGTTGCTGCCATCGCCTTCACATCCGGCTCCACCGGGGAGCCGATGCCGCAGGTGAAGACCTGGGGAACGCTGGTGCGCAGCGTCCATGGAGAAGGGGCGGCACTCGGTATCGCTGGATTGGAAGGCGCATTCCTCGTCGGGACGGTGCCGCATCAGCACATGTATGGGCTGGAGTCGGTGATCCTGCTGGCGCTTCAGCACGGTATGGCCTTGCAGGCGAAGCGTCCGTTCTATCCCGGCGACATCGCGGCGGCCCTGGACGAACTGCCCGGCCGGCGCATGCTGGTGACGACGCCGGTCCATCTGAAGACCCTGTTGGCTGACGGCGTCAGGCTGCCATCCGTCGATTTCCTGCTGTGCGCCACGGCCCCGCTGGCCCCGCAACTGGCGAGCGAGGCTGAATGGATGCTGGATGCGCCGCTGTACGAGATCTACGGCTGTTCGGAAACGGGACAGCTAGCGGTCCGGCGCCCCAAGCTGTCGGCGGAGTGGCGGTGCATCGAGGGCATCCGCCTTCGGCAGGACGACGAGGGAACCTGGGCGTCGGGCGACTTCCTGAAGGGGGAAACTCTGCTGGCCGACGTGATCGAACTGAACGCGCCCGACCGCTTCATCCTGCATGGACGTTCCGCCGATCAGGTCAACATCGCCGGCAAGCGCAGTTCGCTGGCCTATCTCAACCATCACCTCAACTCGATCGAGGGTGTCCGCGACGGCGTTTTCGTCATGCCGGAGGGTGACCGCGAGGACGGGGGGACGGTGCGGCTGACGGCCTTCGTCGTGGCGCCGGACCTGACGGTCGAAACGCTGCTGGCGCGGCTTCGCGAGCGGATCGAGCCGGCTTTCCTGCCGCGTCCGCTCCACTTCGTCGATGCCCTGCCCCGCAATGCCACCGGCAAGCTGACCGCCGAAGCGCTTCAGCGGCTTCTCAGGAAATAGGGTAGACCCAGAGTGCCCCATCAGGTCGAACACGCCTTCCCCGCCGGCCATCCGACGGCGGCGGGTCACTTTCCCGGCAACCCGGTGATACCGGGCGCCGTGCTGCTGGACGTGGTCCTTCGGGCGGTCTTTGGTGGCGAGTCCGGTCCTTGCGAGGTCCGCTCCGCCAAGTTCCTCCATCCGGTCCGTCCGGGGGATGTGATGACGGTTCGCTGGAACGACGGCGCCGCGATCCGGTTCGACTGCGCGGTCGGCAGCCGGCCGGTGCTGACGGGCAGCGTGCGGCGATGAAGGCGGTGGTTGACGCGGAAAAGGCCGGGACGCTGGCGGGAGCGGAGGAGATCGGGGGCAAGGAGTGGGTCGCGCGGCCGGAGCGGAGCAGCGTCGTGGCCATCCGCTTCATCGTCTGGGTGGCGCTGCGGCTGGGAAGGCCGGCAGCCCGGCTGCTGTTGTATCCGATCTGCCTGTACTTCGTCGTGTTCTCGCGGAAGCCGCGCCGGGCGTCGGCGAAATTCCTGGAACGGGCGCTGGGGCGTCGTCCGGGTTTCAACGATCTTTTCCGGCATTATCACGTCTTCGCCGCCTGCCTGCTGGACCGCGTCTTCTTCCTGAACGACCAGACGGACCAGTTCGACATCCATGTCCATGGCGAGGAAATCGCCGTCGAGATGCTGAAGCGCGGCACCGGATGCCTGCTGCTCGGCGGCCATATGGGCAGCTTCGAGGCCATCCGGACGCTGGGACGCAAGCAGCCCGGGCTGAAGGTCAGTCTCGTCATGTATGAGGAGAATGCCCGCAAGATCAACTCCGTGCTGGGCGCCATCAACCCTGATCTGGCGCTGGAGGTCATCGCCCTGGGCCGTCCGAACAGCATGCTGAAGGTGCGGGAGAGCCTGGACCGCGGCGACTTCGTCGGGATGCTGGGTGACAGGACGCTGGAGGGCGAGGGGGAGATCCGCCTGCCCTTCATGGGCGAGCCGGCGAGCTTCGCGACCGGGCCATTCCAGCTTGCGGCCCTGCTGAAGCGGCCCGTGGTGCTGATGGTCGGGCTGTATGGCGGCGGGCGGCGCTACGACGTGCATTTCGAGCAACTTGCGGATTTCTCGACCGTTTCGACGCCGGAGCGGGCCGGCGAGGTGCGGCAGGCGGCCGGCCGCTTCGCCGAGAGGCTGGAGCATTTCGCGCGGCTGTCGCCCTACAACTGGTTCAACTTCTATGATTTCTGGAAATGACATGAGACGTGCCGCAGCGGCTTTGGCGGTGATGCTGGCGCTGTCGCCGACAGGACCCGCCTGGGCGGCGGAGTGGGGCGTTGCGGACCTGATGGCGTCGCTGGCGGAGGTACGGTCGGACAAGGCGCGGTTCGTCGAGAAGGGTTTCGCCAGCCTGCTGAAGGAGCCGGTCGAATCGTCGGGCACGCTGTCGTACGAGCGGCCGGACAAGGTCGAGAAGCGGACGGAAAAGCCGAGGTCCGAGAGCCTGCGGGTCGAGGGTGACAAGCTGACGCTGATCCAGGCGGACGGCACGGTGCGGAGCGTTTCGCTGTCGTCGATGCCGGAGATCGAGGCCTATGTCGAGAGCATCCGCGCTACCCTGGCCGGCGACCTCCCTGCCCTGCGGCAGTTCTACAACGTGGCGCTGGAAGGGGTAAAGGACGGCTGGACGCTGCAACTGACCCCACTCGGGCCGGATGTGCGGGAGATGGTCCGGCTGATCGTGATTGCGGGCCGTGAGAACAGGATCGGGGAAATCGCGGTCTACCAGACGGACGGCGACCGCTCCGTCATGACGATCACGCCGCAACCTTGATGAGCATTGGGCGGCGCTGGGCGCTGATCGTCTGGATCGCGGGGCTGGCGCTCTGCGCGCTGGTGATCGCGCGCTCGGAGTTCACGGCCGACCTTTCGGCCTTCCTGCCGGATTCGCCCTCGCCGGAGCAGCGCCTGCTGGTGGACCAGCTGCGCGACGGCGTGGTGTCCCGGCTGATCCTGGTCGGGCTGGAGGGAGCGCCGCCCGACGTGCTGGCGAAGGCCAGCCGGGAAGTTGCGGCGAAGCTGCGGCGGGATGGGGAGATAGCGGCGGTCACCAACGGCGATGGGACCGGGCTGGAGGCGGACCGGGCCTATGTCTGGAACAACCGCTATCTGCTGAGTTCGGCCGTGACGCCGGAGCGGTTCACCGCCGAGGGATTGCGCGAGGCGCTGGAGGAGGATCTGCAGCTGCTGCAATCGCCCGGCGGAATGTTCCTGAAGCGGGCGCTGCCGAACGATCCGACGGCGGAAATCCTTCACCTGACGGACCGGCTGACCGGAGGCGGCGGCGGGCCGGCGACCAAGGACGGCGTCTGGTTCTCCGCCGACGGCGGGCGGGCGCTGCTGCTGTTCCAGACCAGGGCGGCGGGGTTCGACATGGCGGCGCAGGCGGCGATCATCCAGCGCATCCGGGAAGCGGTGGCCGAAGCCGGACCGGTGCAGGCGGTGATGACGGGGCCGGCGGTGTTCTCGGTCGCGACCCGCGACACGATAGAGGCCGACGTCAAGCGGTCGTCGATCCTGGCGACCTTCCTGGTGGCGGGGGTGCTGCTGGCGGTCTACTGGTCGCCGCGCGTGCTGGCGCTGTCGCTGCTGCCGGCGGCGAGCGGCGCGCTGGCGGGGATCGCGGCGGTCAGCCTGGGGTTCGGTACCGTCCATGGCATCACGCTGGGCTTCGGCGTGACGCTGCTGGGCGAGACGGTGGACTATGCGATCTACCTGTTCACCCAGACGATGCCGGGCGAGCGGGCGGACCGGACGCTGCCGAGGATCTGGCGGACGCTGCTGCTGGGCATGCTGACCTCGGTGGTCGGGTTCGGCGCGATGCTGCTGTCCAGCTTCGGCGGGTTGGCGCAGCTTGGGCTGTTCTCCATCGTCGGGCTGGTGGTGGCGCTGGCGGTGACTCGCTGGGTCCTGCCGGTGCTGCTGCCGGTGCGGTTCTCGACGGCCCAGTCGAGATGGCTGGGGCCTGTCCTGATGGGCTTCGTCGCGGCGGCGCCCCGGCTTCGCCCGCTGCTGCTGGTGGCGGTGGTCGCGTCGGCGGGGTGGCTGGCGTTCCAGCGGGGCGAGATCTGGAGCGGCGAGCTTGCCAGCCTGAGCCCGGTTTCCAAGACGGACCAGGACTTGGACGAACGGTTGCGGGGCGATATCGGCGCCCCCGATCCCGGCCACCTTCTGGTGGTAAGCGCCCCGGACCAGGATACGGCCTTGGCGGCTGCGGAAGCGCTGGAAGAGCCGCTTCGCGGCTTGATCGATGCCGGCGCGCTTGCAGGTTATGAGTCGCCGGCGAACTACCTGCCGTCCGAGGCGGCGCAGCGGGCGCGGCAGGAGGCTCTGCCGGGACCGGACAGTCTGCGCGCCGGTCTTGAGCTTGCGTCGGAGGGACTGCCGTTCCGGGCCGACGTGTTCGAGCCGTTCCTGAAGGATGCCGAGGCAGCCAGGAACGCGCCGCTGCTGGAGCGCACAAGCCTGGAAGGAACGTCGCTGCTGCTGAGGCTGGACAGCCTGCTGGTGAAGAGCGGCGACGGCTGGGCCGCTATGCTGCCGCTGCGGGGTGTCGGCGATCCAAAGGCTCTTGGCGAGGCATTGCGCGGTAAGGCGGTTCTGCTGGATCTGAAGAGCGAATCGGACGCGCTTTACCGGACATACCGCCAGGAGGCCCTGATGCTGGCGCTGGCGGGCGGGGTCGCGATCGTGGCGCTGCTGGCCATCAGCCTGCGCTCGGTGCGGTCGCTGAACGGCGTGGTCGTTCCGCTGGCCGCATCCGTGCTGATTACGGTGGCGCTGCTGACGGCAGCGGGGCAGCAGCTTTCCATCTTCCATCTGGTCGGGCTGCTGCTGGTCGTCGGCGTCGGGTCGAACTACTCGCTGCTGTTCGAACGGCCGGAACCGTCCGGCCAGTTGCGGGAGCGGACGGTCAGTTCGGTCGCCGTCGCCAATCTCTGCACGGTGATCGGCTTCGGCACGCTGTCTTTCTCCAGCATTCCGGTGCTCCATGGGATCGGCATGACGGTTGCGGTTGGGGCTTTCCTGAGCCTGGTTTTCTCGGCCATCCTGAGCCGGCCACGGGAGAATGCGGCGCATGGCTGAGCGCTGGGCGCCCTCCCCCGCAATCCGTGGTTCGGTGGTGCTGCATGCCGCAGCGGCGCTGGGAGTCGCGGCGATGCCCGCCGCTTGGCCGTGGGGAGTAGCGGCGGTGGCCGGCAATCACCTGCTGCTGACGGCGGCGGGGTTGTGGCCGCGCAGCACCCTGCTCGGTCCGAACCTGCGGCGGCTGCCGGAGCGGAACGCGCGGCTCGGTCAGGTTGGACTCTGCTTCGACGACGGCCCCGATCCGGCGGTGACGCCGGCGGTGCTCGACCTGCTGGACGGGTATGGGGCCAAGGCCAGCTTCTTCTGCATCGGGGAGCGGGCCGCAGGACACCCCAGTCTTGTCCGGGACATCGCGGCGGGCGGGCATACGGTCGAGAACCACACGTGGCGGCACTCCCCGGCGTTCTCGACCTTCGGGGTGCGGACTATCAGGCGGGAGGTCGTAAAGGCGCAAGGCCTGATCGAGGAACTTTCCGGCAGGCGGCCCCGGTTCTTCAAGGCTCCGGCCGGTCTGCGCAACCCGCTGCTGGAACCCGTTTTGTGCCGCGAGGGACTGCGGCTGACCACCTGGACGCGGCGCGGTTTCGATACGGTTTGGCGGAGCCCGGCAGCGGTAGCAGGGCGCTTGACGCGCGACCTCGCCGCCGGTGACCTGCTGATGCTCCATGACGGGTCGGCGGCGCGGACAGCTCAGGGTATTCCCGTCGTCATCGAGGTCCTGCCGGTGCTGCTGGAAGCTCTGGCCGAGTGCCGCCTGACGGCGGTGTCGCTGGAGGCGGTGGCGGATGACTGACCGGGATTTCGCGGCACTGGTCGAGGCGGCGGCGAAACCGTACCGGCGAAGCGGGCGCTATGCCTGGCACTTCGCACGCGGCAAGCTGCGGGGCGATCCGGTGTTCCGGTTCCTGCTGAGCAGCGGCGTGCTGCCTTCCGGCGGCGTGCTGTTCGACCTGGGCTGCGGGCAGGGCGTGCTGATGGCGCTGCTTCGGTCGGCAAGTGCTTCCCACGCGCGCGGCTGCTGGCCGGTGGAGTGGCCGGCGCCGCCTGCCGCGCTGAAGCTCCATGGCGTCGAATTGAGCCGGCGGCGGGCCGAAGTGGCCGGACAAGCCCTGGACGGCGGAGCGGTGGTGGAGAGGGGCGATATCCGCCATGCGCCGCTTCCCGCCTGCGCTGCCATCGTGATCCTGGACGTGCTGCTTTACCTGGACGACGCCGACCAGCGCCGCGTGCTGGCGCGGTGCGCCGAGGCGCTCGGCCCCGGCGGCGTGCTGGTGCTGCGGGAGGCGGATGCCGGGGCGGGCCTGCCCTTCCACGTCACCCGCTGGGCGGAAAAGCTGGCGTGCTGGTCGCGCGGCCAGATCAGGCAATCCTTGAGATACCGGCCGGCACGGGAATGGCAGTCTTTGCTGGAGGCGGCGGGCTTTGCTGTGGAAGCCCGTCCGATGAGCGAGGGAACGCCGTTCGGCAACGTCCTGTTCGTGGCGTTACGCCGGTAGCGCCAATTCGCCTGTGGGACCCTTCCATTGAACGGCTTGCCATCCGGACCATTTCGCTCTTTAACCGTCGCGGTCCGGTGGACCCGCCCCTTCTCTCGCAGCCGTGAAGATTCTGGACTTGCAGCCACTTACCGTAAGACATGCGACTGTCGTGAACAGCCTCGGAGTCGGGCGGGATGCGACGCTGGAGGCGCTGCGGACCGGGCGCGGCGGGCTGAGACCCTGCACGTTCGAGACGGTCGATCTGGATACGTTTGTCGGCGAGGCGCCGGGTGTGGACGATGCCGTCATTCCGGAGCGGCTGGCGGACTTCGACTGCCGGAACAACCGGCTGGCCCATATGGCGCTGCTCAGCGACGGCTTTGTGCCGGCGGTGGAGTGTGCCGTTGAGAAGTACGGAGCGCACCGGATTGGCCTGTTCCTGGGCACCAGCACATCCGGCATCCTGAGTTCCGAACAGGCCTACCGGCACCGCGATCCACAGACCGGCGCCCTGCCCGCCTCGTACGATTTCGCGGCGACGCACAGCACGTCGTCGCTGGCCGATTTCGTCGGGCGCTATCTGGGGCTGGAGGGGCCTGCCTTCGTCGTGTCCTCCGCCTGCTCGACCACTGCGAAGGTGTTCGGCAATGCCGCCCGGATGATCCAGGCGGGCGTCTGCGACGCCACCGTGGTCGGCGGTGCCGACTCGCTGTGCCTGACGACGCTGTACGGCTTTCATTCGCTGGAACTGGTGTCGAAGCGGCCCTGTGCGCCGTTCGACATCGACCGGGACGGCGTGTCGCTGGGAGAAGCGGCCGGCTTCGCCCTGCTGGAGCGGGCCGGACCGGACGACCGCCGGGACGACATCCGGCTGCTGGGCGTGGGAGAGAGCAACGACGCCTATCACATGTCGACGCCTCACCCGGAGGGACTGGGCGCCCGGCTTGCCATGGAAGGCGCGCTGCGGGCCGCCGGGTTGCGGGCCAAGGATATAGGCTACGTCAACCTGCACGGCACCGCGACGCCCTATGGCGATGCATCCGAGGACCGGGCGATCACGGAGCTGTTCGGCACCGATACGCCGTGCAGTTCGACCAAGGGCTATACGGGGCATACGCTGGGCGCTGCCGGGATCGTCGAAGCGGTCATCTCGATCCTGAGCCTTCAGTCCGGCTTCATGCCGGGCAGCGCCCAGACCCGGACGATCGACCCGGCGCTGCGGAGCCGCTACCTGCTGGAGAACGAGAACGCCGTCCTGGACAGGGTCATGACCAATTCCTTCGGCTTTGGCGGGACCAATTGCAGCCTGATTTTCGGACGGGCCGCCTGATGCGCGTCTTCGTCGAGGGAGTGGGCCTGCTTGGGCCGGGCTTGTGCGGCTGGGAAGCGGGACGAGACGTCCTGGCGGGCCGGTCGCCCTATGTCCCGGCGCCGGCTGTTCTGGCCGCAAGCCCCCTGCTCCCGCCGGCGGAGCGCCGCCGGTGCGTGCCGACGGTCCGGCTCGCCATGGCGGTCGGTGCGGAGGCGCTTGGCCATGCGGCGCGCGACCCCGTCGAAGTGGCGACGGTCTTCACGTCGTCCAGCGGCGATCCGGATACCCTGCACAACATCCTGGAGACGCTGGCGTCGGCCGACCGCGAATTGTCGCCGACGCGGTTCCACAACTCCGTCCACAACGCGCCCGCCGGTTACTGGAGCATCGCGACCGGCTGTCGCGAGCCGTCCACCAGCCTGTGCCGCGACGACGAGAGCTTCCAGGCGGGGCTGCTGGAGTCCGTGACTCAGGTCGTGGTCGACCGGCGGGTCGTGGCGCTGATCGCCTACGACCTGCCCTATCCGGAGCCGTTGGCCTCGGTTCGCCGGATCGCGGCGCCGCTGGGCGTAGCGCTTGTCCTGACGCCGGAGCGGACGGACCGGACGATCGCGGAACTGGAGGTTACGCTGAGCCAGGGAACAGCCGAGCCGACCAGGATGGCCGACGCCGGGTTGGAGGCCCTGCGGACCGGCAATCCGGCTGGCAGGGGGTTGCCGCTGCTGGCGGCGCTGGCGAACGAGGGGGCGGCTTCGGTCGAACTGGACCTCGGCCCGCGCAGCCGCATCACCGTGGAAGTGACGCCGTCGTGCCGCTGACCAGGGCGGAGATCGCGCGCCTGATTCCGCATGCCGGCGCCATGTGCCTGCTCGATGAGGTCACGGCCTGGGACGAGACGTCGATCCGCTGCACGGCGGTCAGCCACCTCGATCCGGACAATCCGCTGCGGGAAGCGGGGCGTCTCGCTGCCATCTGCGGCGTCGAGTATGCCGCTCAGGCGATGGCGGTGCATGGCGGTCTGGCAAGCGGCGGCAAGCGTCCGGCGGCGGGTTATCTTGCCAGCGTGCGCGACCTCGCCTGCCACGTCGGACGGCTGGACGATGTGGCCGAAGACCTGATCGTCGAGGCGGAAAAGCTGATGGGTGAAGGAAGCAGCATGATCTACGGCTTCTCGGTCCGCGCCGGAGACCGCGAATTGCTGAGCGGTCGGGCGGCGGTCGTGATCGACGCGGGTGTTTCGTGAGGCGGGCTCTGGTGACGGGCGGCAGCGGCGCCATTGGTTCGGCGATATGCCGAAGGCTTGCGGCCGGCGGCTGCCATGTCGTGGTCCATGCCAACCACGGCATCACGCAGGCCGAAGCGCTGGCGCGGGAAATCATAGCCGGCGGCGGCTCGGCCGAAGCGGTCGCGTTCGACGTGACCGACGCCGAGGCGTCGGCGGCGGCGCTGGAAACGCTGCTGGAAGCCGGCCAGGTCCAGGTGCTGGTCAACAACGCCGGCATCCACGACGACGCCGTCATGCCCAGCATGCGGCGCGAGCAGTGGACACGGGTGATCGACGTGTCGCTGAACGGCTTCTTCAACGTGACCCAGCCGCTGCTGATGCCGATGATCGGCACCCGCTGGGGGCGGATCGTCAATCTGTCTTCCGTGGCCGCCGTGGCCGGCAATCGAGGGCAGACCAACTACGCCGCGGCCAAGGCCGGCCTGCATGGCGCCACGAAGTCGCTGGCGCTGGAACTGGCGCCGCGCGGCATCACCGTCAACGCCGTGGCTCCCGGCATCATCGCCTCCCCCATGGCGGCGGAGGCATTCGACGCGGAAACGATCAAGCGGATGGTCCCGATGAAACGCGCGGGCAAGCCGGAGGAAGTCGCCGACCTGATAGGCTTCCTGGCGTCGGACAACGCGGCCTATATCTCGGGACAGGTGATCTCGATCAATGGGGCGATGATCTAATGCCAAGGGTTGAAGAATTTGACCGGACAAGTTGCTCCT
>NZ_JCACHA010000662.1:13292-13541 GCF_059503625.1 Skermanella sp. | reverse complement strand
ACTCATATTGCGAGC
Organism: Skermanella sp.; assembly: GCF_059503625.1. Taxonomy (NCBI): domain Bacteria; kingdom Pseudomonadati; phylum Pseudomonadota; class Alphaproteobacteria; order Rhodospirillales; family Azospirillaceae; genus Skermanella; species Skermanella sp. Next base: position 13,526 of record NZ_JCACHA010000662.1, on the reverse strand, counting down.
TCCAGCGCAACCCTTTTTGTCAACCCCGTGAGCAATCACTCCATCAGCGCAGAGCTTCCAAGACTCCCTCGAAAATCTCTCAACTTCTTATGGTATTTAACTGTTGAAATATTGGAGAAATATCTTAGCTCGCAACGAAAGCATTTCACTAGATCATTGAACATCTTACTTTTGATGGGATCGGTGATTGGATAGGAAATTCGGAGTGCAGCATCATAAGCTGGCCGCAGGATT
>NZ_JCACHA010000662.1:595-13282 GCF_059503625.1 Skermanella sp. | reverse complement strand
GCACGTCTCCGCCGAGCGCCATGGTGTACCTCAGTAATGCCACCAGGGGCGAACCTGGATCATGTCCAGAAGCCCTTAGCTCAGCTTGTTCGGTTGAAAAGATCGGCCCTCTCAGGCTTTTGACAGCGTTTCATAGCAGCAAATCTTGGGCTTCAGGAACGAAGCCGCTCACTCCGCCGCTACGGTTTGCGTCTCTTCTGCTTGAATTCGCGTCCACTCCGCATACTCGATGGTTCGCCTGAGAGCGGCAACCATGGACTTCTCCATTGCCACTTCCGGGTCGGGATCATAGAGAGCGAGGATCTCGGGCAAGGCCGCTGCAAATGCCGCAGCCGCACGCTGCTCATACGCCTTTTGCGCCGGGTCATCCGAAAAGTCGAAGACGGAAACGGGATCGGGCATAGCAACGTTCTTCGCCGCAGCGGTACTGGAGGACATGGCACCGACCAAGTAGGAAAAACCAATCCGGCCAACGTACCCCTATCGGATTTGCCGGTCAAGTTATCTCGAACACCATCTTTCAGACTCATCCGGTATTCCGGGTTCCCCGCCTGTCACGATCGCCATCCCTGGTGTAGCATGCTCGATGAAGGGCTCCATGAAGCCCGAAGCATGTGGGGGAACTAGAAGAATATGGCTTCCAACGAGAAGATTGCGCTGGTCACCGGCGCCGGCTCCGGCATCGGCAGAAGCGTGGCGCTGGCGCTGATGGAGGCGGGGTACGCCGTCGTGCTGGCGGGACGCCGGCAGGACGCGCTGGAGGAAACGGCGTCGCAGGGGCAATCCTTCGGGCGGCCGACGCTGGCGGTGCCGACGGATATCGGCGATCCGGACTCGGTCAAGGCGCTGTTCGCGAAGACGAAGGAAAAGTTCGGCCGGCTGGACGTTCTGTTCAACAACGCCGGCAGCGGCGCTCCGGCGATCCCGCTGGAAGACCTGACCTACGATCAGTGGAAGGCTGTCGTCGACGTCAACCTGACGGGTGCGTTCCTGTGCACGCAGGAAGCCTTCCGCATCATGAAGGACCAGAACCCGCGCGGCGGCAGGATCATCAACAACGGCTCGATCTCCGCCACGTCGCCGCGGCCGAACTCGGCCCCCTATACGGCGACCAAGCATGCGATCACCGGGCTGACCAAGTCGGCTTCGCTGGACGGGCGGAAATACGACATCGCCTGCGGCCAGATCGACATCGGCAACGCCGCGACCGACATGACCCAGCGGATGACGGAAGGCGTGATGCAGGCCGACGGGTCCATCAAGCCGGAGCCGAGGATGGACCCGCGCCATGTCGCGAGTTCCGTCGTCTACATGGCGAGCCTGCCGCTGGACGCCAACGTCCAGTTCATCACCGTGATGGCGACCAAGATGCCGTTCATCGGACGCGGCTGAACCCAGCCGCCTGCCATCGTACTTGACGGCTTTACTTGACGACTACCGGGTCTGGGCCAGCACGACGCCGCTGTCCAGGCCCATGGTCGTCAGCGTATTGGGGTCCAGACGGCCGCTCGCCTGAAGCCCCCGGTCTTGCTGGAAACGCTCCAGCGCCGCCTGGGTGCTGTCGCCCCAGATGCCGTCCGCATCGCCCGCATAAAGGCCGAGCTGCTTCAGCCGGCCCTGGATGGTGCGGACGGCTTCCGCCTTCAGCGCCCTGCCCTGCACGTCGCGCCCGGCCATGGCTCCGGTCTGGTCGCCGAGCGACAGCAACTCCGCCGGCTTCAGCCCCATGGTCGCCAGCGTCGCCTGGTTGAGGTTGCTGGTGACCTGGAGCCCTCGCGTCTGCTGGAACCGCTCCAGCGCTTCCTGGCTGTCACGCCCCCAGATGCCGTCGACGGCGCCGGAATAGACGCCGAGCTCCTTCAACTGCCGCTGAACTTCCTTCTGGGCCTGCGGCGAAAGCGGCTGAACGTAGCTGACCGGCGCCGGTGCCTGAGTCTGCGCCTGCGCCTCACCGCCATCGAACGCCGGCGCCAGCAACACGCCCGCAGCCGCCGCCGCGATCGCCGCTATTCTGAAATTCCCCATCTTCCGACCTCCCCTCTGCTGTTTGAAGTTATCAACAGCGAAAGGGAGGTTTGTTCCTCGCGTGGGGAAATGGGTGCCACGTTCGATGATGGTCGGTGCCGTCGGTATCAGGGCCATGTAAATAGATGACTTGGTTTTGCGCAGGCAGACACGAACTTGAACTTGAGGTCACGCGAATGGACGATGAAAGCACGATCTTTCCGGCGCCCAAGAGCTTGACAGATGTCGTAGCTGCCTTGCGTGCCATGCCTAAGCCTCCGACCTCCGAGATTCGCGATCCAATAGAAATGAGAGATGACGGATCGGTCGCGGGATTGATTTTTGAGAACTGGATTGTCCATTCATGAAACAAAATCGTTAAAGCAGGCAGGTTAGCCCTCAAGCCGGCATGTCCTCACCAAACGGAAGCACCCGGAAGTATTCAGACCGAGCGCCGGCCGCTATCCAGATGATCGCAAAAGCCGTTCTCGTGGCCGGACCCTGCATCCCTCACAGGCATTCCCGCCCTCCCACCGATCTCGCCGCTGCCGGCTTCATGACCCGCCGAACGGAAAGCCGCCCAGCGGCTCCCACGGACCGCCGAGATAGCGCCAGAGCAGAAGCCCCTCCCCCGTCACCTCGAAGGGCTGGAACTCCGCTTCGAGACGCTGCTTCAGCATACGCGCCACCTCCGGATCGGCCTTGTTCTGGACCGTGACATGCGGACGAAACGCTTGGCGGTCCTGCGGCGTCAGGCTGGCGGCCCATCGCGCCGCAAGCTCGCCGCGCAGCGCACCCAGCTCCGGAGCGTCGAAGGTGTAGGCCACTCCCCGTCCCAGGAAACGCAGTCCGGTCGCATTCAGGCGGACCGGCGCCCTGGTCCGGAGCACCGACGCGATATCGGCCGCGATGGCGCCGGGGTCGTCTCCCGGCAGGTGGTGGAACAGGGTCAGGTGCGCCGGGATGAAGTTCCGGTGTGCCGGGAAGTGCGTCTGCCGCAGCCGCTCGAACCGGGAAAAGGAGTCGCGGTCCATCCCGAGCGTCAGGATCAAGGGTCGGCTTTGTGTGCTTTCAAACAATGCATTGCCCATAAATTAGTCAAGTAAAGTGGTCACACCAGATACCGAAATGGATCGAATTTCATAGCATTCCCAGCATCCTATACTTTAGAGATAGAAGGACATTAACGTCTCATCAACATGTATCGCTCAAGATCCGGAGCATCCTTCACCGACCCTTGGACTTGCCATGTCTTCCTCGTTCGAGCAAATTCATGCCGAATACGCCGATGCACGTGACCGCGTGCTTAAGCAGACCCACTCCAGCCATGTCAGCGAATGCCTGGATGCGATCCGGCCGCTGTGGAACGCCTATCAGGAAAAGCTGAAGGCCCAGGCTTCGATCGACGAGCTTCCGCTGCTGAAGATGTCGGCCTGATCGCCGGCGCCAGGCGCGACGGCGCAAGGCCGCCATCCATTGGACAAAACCGGCCCCGTCAGAACGCATAGCGCACGGGACACCAGGGCAGGCGTTCCGCCATGAGATCCAGGAACATGCGGACCATCCGCGCCTTCAGCGCGGCGCGGTACCGCAGGTTCTCCTGCCCGTTCTCCGACCGCTTCGTTTCCTGAAGGCGAGGCGACCAGAGCATGTCTTCCGCCTTCGGGTGCCAGTGCAGATTGACGTCGTGCAGATCGGCGTTATGGGTCAGGAAGATGACTTCCGCCTTCGCCTGAGCCTTGGCAGCTGGTGACAGGGCGTCGTTAAGCTCCTCGAACAGGCGGATATAGTCGGCGGTCCAGCCTTCATAGACCACCACCGGGCTGAAGTTCAGGTGAACTTCCCAGCCGGCCCGGACGAAATCATCGACCGCCCGGATTCTTTCGCTCATCGGACTGCTGCGGACGTCGAGCAGCTTGGCCGGACGGTGCGGCAGCATGCTGAACCTGATCCGCATGCCGCCCTGCGGGTCGTGGGCCAGCAGGTCGCGGTTGACGTATTTCGTCGCGAAGCTTCCCTTGGCGTTGGGCAGCCGCCTGAAAAGCTCGATCTGGTCGCGGACATTGCCGCCGATCAGGTCGTCGACCGAAGCGTCGCCGTTTTCCCCGATATCGTAGACCCAGCGGTGCGGGTCGGTCTGGCCCGGCTTGGTCCTGGGTCCCAGCTTGGCGGCGTGACGCTCGATCGCGGCACAGATCTGGCCGATATTGACGAAGGTCGTGATCGGGTTGGCGAAGCCCTTGCGGCGCGGCACGTAGCAGTAGACGCAGGCCAGCGCGCAGCCGTTGCTGGCACCGGGCGCTATGTAGTCGGCCGAGCGGCCGTTGGGCCTGATGGTCATCGCCTTCTTGACGCCCAGCACCAGTACGGTGCGCTTGTTGCGCACCCAGTCGCGGGCAGCGCCCTCGTTTCCGAAAAGCTCGGGGATGCGCCAGTGGCTCGCCACCTCGATCAGCTCCGCTTCGGGGAACCGGGCCAGTATCTCGCGCCCGCGCGCATGGGCGTGGACGGCAGGCTCCAGATAGATGCGCCCGATATCCAGCAGGTTGGCCAGCCGGCGGCTCTCCCGTGTCGGCATCGCGGTTTCGGGCATCATCGTGCCGCCGTCGGACATGGGTGAGCCCTACGTCCAAAAGGATGTATTTGAAATATTATTGGGACTTTCGCTGAATTATCGGGTGCTCCGGCGGTCATATTCCCTATCGCGGAGTTGCGCATTATATCAAAATCTGTTGAAACAATTTGTCTTGTAAACCAATAAAGCGGTGCCGCGTTTCCTGGGCACCGATTATTACTGCTTCCTGCATTCCGGGGTGTTTCTTGCTCGCGCGCTTCTGTCCCTGCTGCTCTGCTTCCGGTACTTCCATCGGCCTTATCGATCTTGGCGAAAGCTGCAATGACGCTTTCGAAGGCCGCCGCATGTTCTCGAATACCGGGATAGCCGTCCACTACAGCTCCTGCAACAGGTGCGGCCATATCTGGACGGCCTGCCTGGACGACTGGACCGCCGACGATTTCCAGGAGCGGATCTACAATCAAAGCTATGTGCTGGCGGATCCGCCCTTCACCCATGACCGGCCGGCGCGCAACTCCGCCATGATCGACTCCATGGTCGGGAATTTCAGGAGAGATCTGGAGATCCTGGACTGGGGTGGCGGCGACGGGCTGATGGCGCGGATGCTGATCGAACGTGGTTTTCAGAACGTCATCTCCTGCGATCCCTTCTATGGCGACACCCCGCGGTTCCCCGACGGGACCTTCGATCTCGTCACCTGCTTCGAGGTGGTCGAGCATGTCCCGGACCAGCGCGGGCTGTTCGCCGAACTGGCCCGCCACATGGCGGCGGACGGCGCGATCCTGCTCAGTACGCTGCTGCAACCGCCCGATATCGGCGAACTGCGCCTGGGCTGGTGGTATGCCCGCCCCCGCAACGGCCATATCCGCCTGCACAGCGCGAAAAGCCTGGAGCTTTGCCTGTCCAGGGAAGGACTTAGGCTGAAATCCCTGTCCGGCGAGATGCATGTCGCGTATCGCGACGCGGAGTCGCCGCTGGTCGAAGCCCTGCTGTCCGCCAAGGTCCAAGCGCCCTCGCTGCCGCCGGCCCGCTCCCTGGCGGAATATTCGTAATCCGGGGCGCCGCCGTCCTGCTTAGCCGCCGTCCTGCTTACCCAATGGAGCGGACGTAGTCGGTGCGCAGCGTGCGCTCCGCCGGAAGTTCGATCACGACCTCGGTGCCGACGCCGGTCTCGCTCGACATGCGGACGGTGCCGCCGTGGCGCTCCACAAGCTGGCGGACAAGAGGCAGGCCCAAGCCGGTGCCCTGGGCCTTGCGGGCCAGATGGCTGTCGGACTGCTCGAACGGCTGGAAGACCCGCGTCAGATCGTCGGAGGGTATGCCGACCCCCGTATCGGTCACGACGATCATCGTGCCGCCGTCCGGCTGCCGCTTGACCGACAGGCCGATCAGCCCGCCGGGCGGCGTGAACTTGACCGAATTGGACAGCAGGTTGTCCAGCACCTGACGCAGACGCAGCTGGTCGCCCAGCACGCTCAGCGTGGGCGGCAGGTCCAGCTCGATCGAAACGTCGGCCGTGCGCGAGGCTTCGCGCAGGTCGCGCGCCGCATCGGCCGCGACCCGGCTCAGATCCACCAGTTCCTCCCGCATCTCCATCTTGCCCGCCTCCAGCTTGGACAGGTCGAGGATGTCGTTGATCAGCGCCAGCAGCCGTTTGCCGGAAAGATGGATGTCGCCGATATACTCGGCCTGCCGTTCGCCGAGCCGGCCGAAGATGCCGCTGGCCAAGGCTTCCGAGAATCCGAGGATGGCGTTGAGCGGCGTCCGCAGCTCATGGCTGACATTGGCGAGGAAGTTGGACTTGGCCTGGCTGGACCGGAGCGCCGCGTCCCGCGCCACCACCAGATTGTCGGTCAGTTCCAGGAGTTGCTGGTTCGTCCCCCGCAGCCTCGACTCCGACTGCATGTGACGCCGCATCAGCCATGCCAGCGCCAGCACCAGGACGACGAAGCCGACGCCATAACCCATCAGCTTGATCTTGAAGGCGCTGACCTGGCTCTGCATGCTCCCGATCACCTCGTTCTGGCGATCCTGGACCTGTAGCGAGACCTTGCGCTGGCTGACGATCGCATTGCGCACTTCCTGGTCGGCCAGGGCGCGGAAGGCTCGGGGATCGGTTTCCATCAGCTTAAGGTTGCGGTCGATCGCGTCGAGCTGGACCCGGATGCTGGTCAGCTCGCCCTCACGGCTGATGCCCTGGGTATGCCAGGCGGAACTGCCCGGCTCCGGCAGCGAGTTCAGCCGGTTGAACGCATTGTCCAGCCGCAGCCGGACTTCTTCGAAGACCTCGGGAGGGGAATCGGCCTCGATCTCGCGGACCGCGACCTGCAGGCGCAGCAAATCGGCGGACATCTGACCGTCGTACCAGATGTCGGCGCCGCTCGCGATTTCGACGGAGCGCTGGATTGCGATCAGATCGAAGACCAGCATGGGCGAACTGAGCAGCACGAGCAGGAACGATATCGTCCATACAAGTTTGCCCAGGTCCATGATCCTTTTCCCGGTCAGCATCAGTGGCAAACGCCTCCGGTGAAGTTTGCCCCGTTCCTGAGCATCACTCCACCGTTATCGCCTTCAGCTGCCACTCCCAGCGCGAAAGATATTCCCGCTTCCCGGCTTCGGGATAGGCGTGCTGCGGATAGATCATCCATATCGGACCCCGGTCGCGCCGCGACATGTATTCGCCGTTTCGCTTGAGCGCCAGCATCACCGGCCATTTCCGCCCATCGGCAATCGGTGCCGGACTTTCATAGTCGTTGAGCGCGGTCAGCGTGAGCGACTTCGCGGCAGGATCGGCCCCCACGACGTCGATCAGGGCCGACAGCAACACGCCTTCGAACGTCGCGGGCTCCGTGGTCCAGTTGGTCGGAGTGGTGAAGCGAATCAGGCCCAGGCTCTCCAGCGTCGCCAGGTCGAACCGGACCGGCTTGCCGGATTTTATCCTGCCGTTCACCGTCAGGACCACCGGCCCGGTCGGTTCCGGCACCTCCATGCCCCGCTTCAGGGCAGGTTCGGTGACTGTCTGGTAATCCTTGGAAGACTGCGCGACGGCAGCCGCGGAGAAAGCCGCGGGCGAGAATGCCAGCGCCATGCCGAGGGCCAGGGCGGCGATCCGGGAAGTAAGCGAAGACATCATGCTGGCGATCTCATCCATGGATGCCGGGATTGCCGACCAGGGACAGGAACTCCTGCCGGGTCGAGGGATTTGTTCGGAACGCACCCAGCATGCGGCTGGTGATCATGCCGACGCCCGGCTTGTGGACGCCCCGCGTGGTCATGCACTGGTGCTCCCCCTCGATGACGACGGCCACGCCCTCGGGCTGAAGCACCTCGTCGATCGTATTGGCGATCTGCGCCGTCATCTTCTCCTGGATCTGGAGCCTCTTGGCGAAGACCTCGATCACGCGCGCCAGCTTGGAAATGCCGACCACGCGGTGCCGCGGCAGGTAGGCCACATGGACCTTGCCGATGATCGGGACCATGTGGTGCTCGCAATAGCTTTCGAACCGGATGTCGCGGAGCAGGACCATCTCGTCGTAGCCGTCGACCTCCTCGAAGGTCCGCGCCAGCAATAACCCGGGATCGATGGCGTAGCCGGCGAAGAATTCGTCGAAGGCGCGGGCGACGCGGGCCGGCGTCTCGGCCAGCCCCTCCCGGGAGGGATCGTCGCCCGCCCAGCGCAGCAGGGTCCTTACAGCCTCCTCCGCTTCGGCCCGCGATGGCCGGGGCCCGGCTTGGGAGGTTGCCGGGGGAATCGAATGGTCTGGGTTCCGCGCCATTTACTGCCGCCGTCTCTGATCCAAAAAGCCATCATACGCATAGGGTAAATGCGCGCCAGTCATCAAAGAATGTACGGGCAACGTTTAAGATCGTGTGAAACGGTTGTAATTTGCCGAATAGTTATGAGTATTTTCTCCGCCTTTCTTGACCAAAGGCGGAGATCTGCCCCGAACGGCTCGGACGGACAATACCTACGTTCGAATTTATTACTTTTGACCTATTGCTAAAGCAGGATCGTGTCGCCCGACCGGCGCACGCGGAACCAGCGGCACCCGTAAGCTTCCAGTTCCACATGCACGGCGCCGTTCTTGGCCAGCGAGAAGTCGCCGCGTCCGAACAGGTCGATCAGCCCCTGCCAGCCGGCGGCCGGCTCGACGTCGAAGGAAGCTTCCGTCGGCTTCGACGACAGGTTGTGGATCACCAGGACGACCCTTCCGTCCCAGTCGTAGCTGACTGCCAGGACCGCAGCCTGCCTGACCGGGACGATGCTCCACTTGCCATAGGCGATCTCCGCCGTTTCGTGGCGGCGCCGGATCAGCCGTTCGATCCAGTTGAGCATGGACCCGTCGTCACGGCGCTGGGCCGCCACGTTGACCGTCGCGGGTCCCCAGCGCTTGCCGCCGACGACGGGGCGGCGAAGGTCCTCCGGCTGCGCGGTGGAGAATCCGCCGTTCTTTTCGTCGGACCACTGCATGGGGGACCGCACGCTCATGCGTCCGGGGATCGCAAGGTTCTCGGCCATGCCGATCTCCTCGCCGTAGAACAGCACGGGAGCGCCCGGCATCGAGAACATCAGGGCGTAGACCATGCGTATCCTCGCCTCGTCGCCATTCAGCATCGTCGGCAGCCGGCGGCGCAGCCCGCGGCCGAAGAGCTGCATGTCCTCCTTGGGACCGAACTGGCGGAAGACCTCTTCCCGTTCCGCCTCGGTCAGCTTGTCCAGCGACCATTCGTCGTGGTTCCGCACGAAGTTGCCCCATTGGGCATTCTTCGGCAGGGACGACAGCGCCCGCATGCCGTGGACCATGGCCCCGGCGTCGCCGCGTGCGACCGCCAGCGCCATGGTCTGGTTCAGGTTGAAGTTGATGCACATGTGGAGCTCGTCGCCGTCCTCGTCGCCGAAGAAGCGCCGGACTTCCTCCGGCTCCAGGTTGACTTCGCCCATCAGGATGGCGTCGCCCTGGCGCCGGCTCAGGAAGGCGCGCAGATCGCACAGCCATTCGTGCGGCGCCAGATCGACACGCCCCGCGATGCCGACCGTCTCCAGCAGGAAGGGAACGGCATCGACGCGGAAGCCGGACAGCCCCAGCTCCAGCCAGAAGCCGACGATCTTGCGGATCTCGTCGCGCACGGCGGAACTGCCGATGTTGAGGTCGGGCTGCTGCTTATAGAAACGGTGCAGGTAATACTGCTTCGCTACCTCGTCCCATTCCCAGTTGCTGTCCTCCTTGTCGGGGAAGACCAGATCCGTCGGGCCGTCCTTGGGAATCTCTTCGCGCCAGACGTACCAGTCGCGATACCGGGAGTTGGGATCGGACCGGGATGCCTGGAACCAGGGATGCTCGTGCGAGGTATGGTTGACCACCAGGTCCGCGATGACGCGGATGCCCCGGTCCCGCGCGGTCCGGATGAACTCGACGAAATCGCCGAGCGTGCCGAGCCTGGGATCGACCGAGTAGTAGTCGGTGATGTCGTAGCCGTCGTCCCGGTCCGCCGTGGGATAGAACGGCATCAGCCAAAGGCAGGTGACGCCGAGCCCGGCCAGATAATCGATCCGCTGGATCAGCCCGTTGAAGTCGCCGACGCCGTCCCCGTCGCTGTCCTGGAAGGTCTCGACGTCGAGGCAGTAGAAAACGGCGTTCTTCCACCATGTATCGCTGGTGCGGGTAATATCCATGCTCTCGCTTTCGCTGCCGGTGACGGGGGACGGCTTATCCGGACGTGTTACGGGCGTAACGCTTGAAAAAGGCCGTCTGTTCAGCGGGCGTGCTCAGCGGGCGAGAGATTGCTCAGCGGTTGGAGGACTGCCGCGCCTCCGCCATCTGCCTCACGGCCTCGGCATCGCCGAGGATCAGCGGGCGCCGCCAGTTGCGGAGATCGGGTTCGCCGCCCGCCGGATCGGTCGTCGCTTCGATCCGCTCCAGCGCCGTCCAGGCGCCGCCCTCACCGCCGCACCGGACCTCGCCGCCGGCAGCCAGCACCAGCGGGATTCCTCCGGCCACGTCCCAGACGTTCGGGCGCTGGAAGCGGGCGACGCGCAGCAGCCCGGCCGCGACGAAGGCGCATTCGATGGCGGCGGACCCGGTCTTGCGGATATCCCAAGGCAGGCCGGCGTCGGCGGTCGCCTCCGGTTCGCCGGCAAGACGCCGGCGCACGGCAGGATTGGCCCTCGACTTCAGCGGTTCCTGGTCGAAGCAAAGCTCGCCGCCGGCACGGGCGTGGTAGACGCCGGTGCGGAGCGCGTGGCTGGTGCTGCACCAGACCGCGCCGACGACGGGCCGGCCCCGGTGAAGCACGCCGATCGACGCGGCGTAGAGCGGAAAGCCGTTGACGAAATTGGTGGTGCCGTCGATCGGATCGACCGCCCAGACGAAGTCGTGGTCGCGGCCGGGCCGCTCGTCCATCTCCTCGCCCAGGATGTCGTGTTCGGGGAAGCGGTCGGCCAGACGAGCCCGGATCAGCACCTCGACCTGACTGTCCACCTCGGAGACGGGATCGCGGAAGGTCGGCGTGTCGCCGGGGACGCCTTTGTAGCGGACCTCCAGCGTCCGGCCCAGCGCCGCCATGATCTCCGTTCCCGCCAGACCAGCCAGTTCGACCGCCGTACGCTCGATCTCCCGCAGGATGACGTCGGGGATGTCGTCGATGGTCATGGCCGGCTCTCTTCACGGTTGGCAGGAGAAGTATCGATGGACGGGATCAGGACGCAGGCCTGTTCGGGTTCCAGCCCGACGGTCAGCTTGGGCACGGCTCCCGGCGCCGGGGAGAAGTTGTCGCCAAGGCGCAGCGAGGTGCCGGCCCAGGTGACTTCCACGACCTTGGCGCGGCTGATGTCGACCGGGGGTTCTTCGCCGTACTCGCCCTCGTTGAGCCATTCCAGCAGGGCCGCGCGCCGGTCGGCATGAGCATGGACGACGTCGAGCAGACCGTCGCCGGGATCGGCATTGGGCGCAAGGTTGAGGCCCGGTCCGACATGGCTGATGTTCATGATCTCCAGCACCAGGAAATCGCCGGCGAGTTCCTTGCCGTCCAGGGTCATCTCGAGGCGTTCGGGCTCGGCTTCCGTCAGCAGGCGGGCGAACTTCCGGCGGCTGCACAGCAGTTGCTCCTGTCCGGAAATATCGGCGGCGTCGATCTCCGCCATGCCGCGCGCCAGCAGCCCCAGCCCGGCCGCCTCGATGAAGCGGTGCTTGCCCCAGGGACCCGTCGCGGCCGCTATGTCGAACGGCCGCCTGACGGCGTCGTGCAGGGCGGGAACCAGGGTTTCCGGGTCCCCGGATATGCCCAGCGACCGGGCGATGTTGTTCGCCGTGCCCTGCGGCAGGATGGCGACGGGGATGCTCCGGTCGGGCATGTGGGTCAGGACCCGGGTCACCGTGCCGTCGCCGCCGATGGCGACGATCAGGTCATGGGGCTGGCCCAGGGTTTCGACGATGGCGATGTCCTTGACGGAGCAATAGCACGGGTCGAAGCCCGATTTTCGGAATAGCTCGAGGAGAAGGTCCCTGGACGGACCGCCCTCCCCGGCGGAGGGGCTATGGAGGAGAAGTGCGCGCATACGCCGCTAACATGCCGGACTTGCTCACAGTTCCGGCGGTCCGGAGGAAATACGCCCAGAGTCGAGCCAGAGCCATCAACATAGAATTTGAGCGGTTTTTTAAGATCTCACGACACCCCCCCTTCAGACCTGCCCACGTACATCTTTTGGGAGACGCCCATTTTCCCTTGGGACAAAGTGCCGGCGATTACCATTCATTCATTGTTTACCCTAATAATTCGAGTACTCCACACCCGCACGAGAGACTTCAGCTCAATGCCTCGCACTCAGCTCGCTGTTATTCCTTACATGATGCATCAGGGCCAGCCGCTGATCCTGATGGTGACTTCGCGTGAGACGCGGCGCTGGATCGTGCCCAAGGGATGGCAGGAGAAGAAGATCACGGACAGGGATCAGGCCGTGTGCGAAGCCTTCGAGGAGGCGGGCGCCATCGGCATCCTCGGCGACAAGCCGATAGGCGGCTACCGCTACGACAAGCGCCTGAAGGACGGCCGGATCAAGGCGATCGACGTCGCCGTATACTGCCTGGAAGTCTGTGAACTGCTGGACG
>NZ_JCACHA010000662.1:0-585 GCF_059503625.1 Skermanella sp. | reverse complement strand
GAAATGGCCGAACGGGAACGCCGCTGGATGACGCCGTCGCAGGCCGCCATGGCCGTGCAGGAAGGCGCCCTGGCGGCGTTGCTGCTGAGCATGGCGGTCAGTCCGCCGGTCGCGGCCTCCGGCAGGGTAAGGGCGGCAGCCCAATGGGAACATCGGCTTCGCGCCTGACATCCGCCTGAGCCAGGTGGTCAGGCCGGGCGATCAGGCCGGACGGTCAGACGGCGTGGACCCTCCCCCAATGCGCTTGCACCAAGCCGGACCTGGAAACGAGCTCCCCGGGGAAATGGCATCGATCCCGGGTTGCTGGTGACCACGCTGCCGCAGGCGGATCAATCCAAGGCCCAGATGATCAACGCGCTTTTCATCTGGGCGGCATCGGCCGCCGCCGCCGGAGCGTCGGGATGGGTCCTGGCGGTCATCGGCTGGCTTCAGCTCGTCGTCCTCGGCTGCATACCGATCGCCGTCATGGCCTGCCTCGCCATCGCCGCCAGCCGCCGCCGAAAGCTCGATCGCCCCTTCCAGGCGTGAGAATCCGTCGAAGACGCGGAAAAACGGCGGAATTCATAGACTCGAGTGAACCACCCC
>NZ_JCACHA010000661.1:0-13653 GCF_059503625.1 Skermanella sp. | reverse complement strand
CAGGGAATTGACGTTCGGGTACAGCACGTAGCCCTCGGCGTTGGCGCTGGGATGGGTCGGGTCGTAGCGGCGCTGGAAGTCGCTGCGGTCCTTGTCGATCTTGTGGACGCGGACCATCTCCAGCCCGTGCTGGCGGTCCATCGCGTTCTCGAACGTGATCACCTTGCGCCGGTACGGCAGGTCGTTGGGGGTTTCCGCCGTGGAGTCGGAGTTCGCCATGTTCTCGGCGATGACCTTGATGCGGGTGCCCTGCACCTTCATGCCCGCGGCGGCGACGGTCAGGCTGTCGCGCAAATCCATCTTGTTTCCTCCCAGGAGTTAAGGGTCAGGAGTCAGCTGCCGCGGCCGATGGCGGTCTTCATCAGGCCGACATGCTTGCGGTAGAGGTTGGTGACGAGCTGATAGGTCATGCCGGTATCGGCGACCTTGATCATCTGCTCTTCCATGATGACGGAGTTGCCGTCGGGCGCCGCTTCGTAGTTGTGCCGGGGCTTGTCCTTCCGGACGTCGTTGCCCTGCGTCTGCGTCGAGCCCGTCATGTGGCCGACCGCCGTCCTGGCCGGCGCCAGCTGGCGGGTCTGTCCCAGGGCACGGTCGAAGCTGAACCCGGTCAGGTCGTTCGGACGGTAATGGGGAGTGTCGGAGTTGGCGATGTTCTGGGCCAGCACCTGCTGCCGCTCGGTCAGCCAGTCCAGTTTACCTTTCATCAGCCTGAAGAGGCCCGTGCTGCCCAAGTCCATGGTGCTACCTGCCCATTTCAACGCAAGGTTCCAGAATTGCCGAGCCGTCTTAATATCCCGTTAAGGCGGCGGGACGCATCCCTGCCGGTACTTCTTCATGCAACCGGCGAGCCACGGCCGAGGCGGCGGTATCGTCAGGATTTGCACCGCTTTTCATGGATGATGTGCCGCTGTCACCGGTCCGAAGGGGCAATATCTGCCGGGTCAACTTTGCCGCGGCGCCTCTTTAGGATTGGTTAAGCATGATCGGCTAGGTTCCGGAGACGCACCGACCCGGCGTGCGGCATCTTTCTCTGCGGGATCTCCGTGCCCTATCCAGATCACCATCGTCCGGACACTTCTTCCGCCCGCCCCGCGAAGGCGCGCAAGCAGATCGCCGTGGCGCTCCAGTACGAGCTGGACGGGCCGACCTTGCCGCGCGTGGTGGCGAGCGGCCAGGGCCGGATGGCCGAGAAGATCCTGGAAATGGCCTTCGCGTCCGGCGTCAAGGTGCGCGAGGACGCCGATCTGGCGGAACTGCTGTCGGTAGTCCAGCTCGACTCGGAAATTCCGACGGAAGCGCTGGTCGCGGTGGCCGAGATCCTGGCCTATATCTACCGCGCCAACGGCAAGCTGCCGCCGCTGGGCGGCCATTACGTCCAGGGTGAACGTCCATGAACGGCCCCGAGAGGCAGCGGCCTGCCCTCCCGGACATGGCGGCGATCGAACGGGAGCTGGACATGATCGCGCTCGCCATCGGCGACACGCGCGTCGCCCTTCAGGGTGGCGGCGTGATCGATCTGGCCGGACTGGACGACCGGGTCGCCGGGATCTGCGCCGGGCTGGTGGACCAGCCGCACGAGACGGCCCGCGCCGTGCTGCCGAAGCTGGTGCTGCTGGTCCAGGACCTCAACATGCTTTCCGCCGCCTGCGCCCAGGTACAGGCCGATACGGATCAGGCGCTCCGCCGGATGTCTGGAAGCCGGGCGTCCCAGGCTTATGGCAAGCAGAATCTCTCCCCGATTCCCGGCCCGGTCCGGGATTGATCCCCCGCAGTCCCGGAATTCAGCCCGCCATGGAGATGGAAACCTACCTGCGCTTCGCGCTCGCCCTCAGCTTCGTGCTGGCGCTGATCGTGGCCGCTTCGTGGCTGATGCGCCGCCTTGGCTACGGCGCGATGATGCCGGCCCGAACCGGCAAGCCGCGCCGGCTGGCGGTGGTCGAAGTCGCCCAGATCGACGTCCGGCGCCGTCTGGTCCTGATCCGGCGCGACGGGGTGGAGCATCTGGTGCTGCTGGGCATCAACAACGACCTCGTCGTGGAAACCGGCATCGCTCCCCCGCCGGACTTTTCGGCCAGTCTGGCTTCCAGCGGGGAGCGCGCGCCATGAGCTTGGCGAGTTCCGTGGGTCCGGGCCGTCTCCGCCGGAACCTGCCGGTGCCGGCCTCGGCCGTGGCGCCGCTGGCGGGCCTGACCGTCTGGCTGCTTGCCGGTCCAGCCCTTGCGCAGAGCTTCAACCTGGACCTCAACCGTGCCGGCGGGTCCAGCACGTCGCAGATCATCCAGCTCTTCGCGCTGCTGACGGTGCTGTCCATCGCACCCGGCATCCTGGTGATGGTGACCGCCTTCATCCGGATCGCGGTGGTGCTGTCGTTCCTGCGCACCGCGATGGGCATCCAGCAGACGCCGCCGAACTCCGTCATGATGAGTCTGGCGCTGTTCCTGACGGCCTTCATCATGGCCCCGACGATGCAGGAAGCCTACACCAACGGGATAGCACCGCTGGTCGCCAACGAGATCGACGAGATGGAGGCGTTCGAGCAGTCGGTCAAACCGTTCCACGCCTTCATGATGCAGCATGTCCGGGAAGCCGACCTGATCCTGTTCGCCGATATCGCCAAGACGGGAGAGGTCAAGGCGCCGGAGGACACGCCGCTCCAGGTCTTGATCCCGGCTTTCATGATCTCGGAACTGCGCCGGGGCTTCGAGATCGGCTTCCTGCTTTTCCTGCCCTTCCTGATCATCGACATGGTGGTGGCGTCGATCCTGATGTCGATGGGCATGATGATGCTGCCGCCGGCCGCCGTCGCGATGCCGTTCAAGATCATCTTCTTCGTGCTGGTGGACGGCTGGCACCTGATTTCAGGCACCCTGGTCCAGAGCTTCGGCGGGCTGTCCTAGCCGTTCCGGCATTCAGGAAGTCGCGGGCGCCGCTTTCGGGTCGCTGTCCGGTTCCGCGTTCTCGCTCTCGCTGGCGCGTTCCGTCCCGTCGGCGACGGGGTTGGGGCCTTTCTTGGTTTCGGTGACGATGTCGCCCGACCCGCCGCTGGACGATGCCGCTGCCGTGTGGCTGCCCGGCCCGGCCGACTCGCCTGCTTCATTGCCTTCCGCATCCTTCTGGACCGGCTGGCCCGGCCTGAACTTCAGGCGGTCGGTTTCGTCGTCGAAGGTGCCGTTGTGATTGTGGGACACGCTGCTCTCCCCGTTCCGTTATAGTGTCAGAGGGAGTCAACGTCCCCGCCGCCACGGCGGTTCCCCTTCCGTCAGTTTACCGCCGGTCGTCAGTTCACCGCCGGAGCGGCGCCGCCGCGCTGGCCGGCCAGGAACTTCTGGAAGGTGCCGACCTCCTTGACGCGCGACTTGATCGAGGCGAGGTCGATCAGGCCGCCGGACTGGCCGGGGCGCGCGAGGACGCGGAAGGTGTCGGCATGGGGACCGGCGGCCATGGCCGCGCCGAACTGCGTGCGCAGCCGGTCGAGCGCGGCGTTGTCGCCGGCGAGCGACAGGGCCACCGCCTGATTGAGCACGAGATCCGCCTTGTCCTTGGACAGGGCCGTGCCGTCCGGCGGCGGTCCGATCACCTTGGCGAGACCGGATGCCGCCTCCGCCCACTGGGCGCCGCGCCACGCGATGTCCACCCGCAGCAGCTCGGCCGGCTGGCTGGTGTCCTCCTTCAGCAGCGCCAAGGCTTCGCCGTAGCGCTTCAGCTCGGCCAGCGCGCGGGCGCGCAGGATCCGCCGCTCGGCGGCCTGGGCCGGCGTCAGTTCGGGGACGTCGGACTGGTCGAGGGCCGCGACCGCCTGGTCCGGCTTGGCGTCCTGAAGGCGGATCGCGGCAAGGCGGGTGCCGGTGGCCCCCTTCTCCGCCCCCTGGAGCTTGCCGTTCACCAATCCCTGGAGCATGTCGCCGGCGCGGCCGAGCAGGTCGATCTCGACCATCCGCTCGGCAAGCTGGCGGACGACGCCGTCGGCCTGCGGTCCCGCCGGCGCCAGATCCTTGAACTGGTCGTAGAGGCCGAGCGCTTCGACCGGCGACAGCGCCGCGGCGCCGTCCTTGGTGTAGAGGTCCACGAAGCTCTGCGACATGCCGCTCAGCATCCTGGCGGCGCGCGGGCTTTCGGGGAAGAGTTCGGCCGCCTGCCGGATCGTGTTGAAGCCCTCGGCGTAATCGTTGGCCTTCATGTAGGTGGCGCCCAGCTTTTCCAGGATATCGAGTTCCAGGTCGTCGCCGCGCCAGGCGAAGCGAAGCCGCTCCAGCCGGGCGACGGCATCGGCGGCGCCGAGGGTCCCGTTCTCCATCTCCAGATCGACCAGAGCCAGTTCGGCGCGGGTCCGGTACAGGCGGTCGTTGCTGTCCGCCACCGCCCGGAACGCTCCCATGGCCTCGTCCTTGTTGCCGGCGAGCAGGCGGAGCTGGCCGCGCAGGAACTGGCCGACCGGCTTCTTCTCGAACGCCCCGCCGGTGCGCTTGGCCAGTGCGTCGAGCTGGCGGGTGGCGCCCGCCCGGTCGCCGGTCGCCAGCTTGGCCTTTACCGCCATCGCAGCGAGCTTGGTGTAGAAGGGGTCGGGATAGCCGTCGAGGGTGGCGCGGGCGCGGTCGAAATCGCGCGCCGCCGCCGGCCAGTCGCCCTGCTCCGCCGAAGCGGCCGCCCGCCAGAGCACCGCTTCGTCCTGACGGTCGAGCGCCGGATTGGCGAGATCCTCGGCGCCCAGCTTCGGTTCGCCGTAGAGCACCCGCCCCGCCCCGCGCAGCGCCTGGAACTCCGGCCGGCTTTCCAGGTCGGGCTGGTTGCCGGCCAGCATGCCCAGCAGTCCGAGGCTTTCCGCCGCGAGGCCGTGGGCGAAGTAGAAATGGGCGAGGTCCAGCCGGGCCCGGTCCTTCTCGATCTCCGGCGCGTTGAGGACGGCCTGCTGCGCCTTCTGGCGGAGCTTGGTGAAGTCGGACACCGGCCCGCCCCGCCAGCGGGCCAGGTCGAACAGGCCGGAGGCCGCCGAGGCCGCCGGTTCCCGTCCCCGGCCGCTCAGGCGGGTAGCCGACACTCCGGCGACATCCGCCGGCGGCGACAGCCGCAGACCGCCGGCGGACGTGACTTCCACCCCGTCGCGGATCGGGCGGACGGCGACGGTGTCCTCCAGCGGCTGTACGACGATACCCTGGGCGGCCGGCAGCAGCCGGAGCTGGGTGAAGCCGTGGGGTTCGGCGACCGCCTGCCCCGGATTGGGCAGCGGCACCACCAGAAGCTGGTCGCCGACGACGGGATCGTTGATCTGGACGACCTGCCGGGCATCGGGAACGCCGACCACCAGCCGCGCGCCCAGCGGAAAGTCCCGCTGGGCATCGACCGGCAGGCCTTCGGGCGGTGCCGAGGCACGCGGTCCCAGGGCAATGCGCCAGGTATTGCCGTCGCGGGTCACCGCCGGTTCCATGCCGTCGGGCAAGGCCATGCGGAACGCGGTGGCGCCGCGCAGGGGCACGGTTTCCGGTCCACCCAGTCCGGGGACCAGGGTATCGACCTTGATCCTGCCGTCGAGTTCCAGCGGCCGGCCGAACACGACATAGAGGAAACCGGCACGGGTATAGACGGCGGCGGCGGCCGGTTCCTGCGCCTCCACCGTGACGCCGCCCCGGTGTGTCTCGGAAGGCGTTGCGTTGAGCGGCTGGGACGCCACCGGCATCTGGGGCGAGGCGGAGGGCGGCGGAGGCGGCGCGACCGCCGCTTTAGGCGCCGGAGCGGAGCCTTCCGGCGCCGGCGGGGCCAGCAATTGCTTCCGCGACGACGGCTGGGGCTTGGCCGGCTCCTGCTGCGGCTTGGCCTGTGACGGCGCCTGGGGAGCCGGTGCCGGTGCGGGTGCGGGTGCCGGGGGTGGCGGTATGGCTGCGGCCGGCGCGGACGGTGCGGTCGCGGGCGCCTTTGCCGCACCCTTGGGGGGATCGACGATGTCGATGGCGACGCCGCCCGAGCCGGGCCGGAAATGCTTGATCTCGCTGCCGGGCGGGATGGTGATCTGGACCACCAGCTTGCCGTCGGCGACGGTCTGGCCGACGGTCGGAACGTTGCGCAGCTTCGTCCGCTGGATGGCGCGGAAATCGGCCGTGCCCGGTTTCGAAAAAGTGATCTGGACGGTGTCGCCCTGCCGGGCGACGGAGTAGTCGACCGGGCCGCCCGGCCAGTCGAACACCAGCCGGTTGCGGTCGGGATGGACGCCCGCGCGCACCCGCACGACCGGGTCCGGCTGCTGCGCGGCTGCCGGCGGCACCGCCGCGGTCAGCCCGCCGGCGAGCAGCAACGCCGCTCCCAGTACAGCACCCAGCCGGACCTTCATGATCTTAGTCGAAGCTGGCGAGCAACTTGTCGATCTCGCTCTGATCGATGGCGTTGCCGGGAAGTTGCGGGCCGTTCAGCAACGAGTCCTCGTTGTTGGGGTCGGCGGCGGCGGCGCTCCGGTGGGTCTTCTGGACCTCCTCGCCCAGCGCCTGGATCAGCACCTCGATCTTGCCTTCGATGTGCTTCAGGGTACGGACGACC
Organism: Skermanella sp.; assembly: GCF_059503625.1. NCBI lineage: Bacteria > Pseudomonadati > Pseudomonadota > Alphaproteobacteria > Rhodospirillales > Azospirillaceae > Skermanella > Skermanella sp. The sequence goes on along the minus strand of NZ_JCACHA010000661.1, from coordinate 7,128 downwards.
TTGGTGATGCGCTGGCCGGTAATGTCCTGGAAGTTGCAGGCCTCGAAGATGCGGGTCACGGCCTGGGTCAGCTCGGCGCGGGGTTCCGGATCGACCTTGGCGGCGATGGCGCTGATGACGTCGCACGAGTCCATGATCTGGTTGGTCGCGTCCTCGGTGGCGCCGACCACGGCGTCCAGCTCGTCGGTGGCGCTGGCGATGTGCTCGCTGTTGATGTCGTCCGGCCTGATCGCCGCGATCTCGCGCTTGGCGTGCTGGATGTAGCGCGCCAGCGATTCCAGCTCGCCGTAGAGCTTGAGGTCGCTCGATGAGACGTCCCCTTCCATGGAGGTCAGGACGGCGGTGACGATCCCGGCGATCTCCTCGCGGTCGATGGGTTGCCGCGTCTCGTCGCGCGCTTCCGCCAATCGCTTATGGAGCGGCGCTGTCGAACCGATATGGAGGGTGGTCATCGCTTACCTTCTTGCTATTGCCGGCTTCGGATCGCCGGTGCGGGTTCGTGTCGTGGGACGGCCCACACTGGCGCGGCCCCCTTTAAACCGGGGTTAAGCCGGCACGCCTATTTCGGCAGGGTCGGCAAGGCCCGGCGCTCGATCAGCGAGGCGGTGACCTCCTTCGCTTTCAGGGGGTCCATGGCGGCTAGGACCGGCGCGCTCTTGCCCTCGCGCATGCGCTCCACCACGTCGAGCAGCACCGGCAATTCGAGAGCCTCGAAGATCCGCGCGGCATCCTTGGGCTTCATGGTCTCGTAGATCTTGACGAGGCTTTCGAGCTGGGCCGTCTGCTTCTCGTCCACCTGGCGGAGCAGCCCTTCGATATTGGTCCGCAGCTCGGTCAGCTCGGTCACCTTCTGGTCGATGCGCTGCTGGGCGGCGCTGAGCAGCGCCTCGCGCTGGTCGAGCTCCCGCGTGCGGCGGTCCAGCTCCTCCCGCCGTTCGGTCAGGCGTTGGAACACCTCCGCCTGGAGACTGCCGGAACCTTCCGGAGCGTGCTCGTCCACGGCGGCGGTCATGACCTTGGCGGCAGGATTCAGCGGCGGCAGCCCCGCATCGGTCTTGAACGGCTGTGCCGCCGGCGGCTGCGGCGGCGTGGCCGCCGCCGGGGCCGGCTGCTGCGCCTGCACGGAACCGATCGGACCGCGCAGGTCGCCGCCCAGCGCCAGCCAGATATCGCCGACGCGGACGCCGAGCATCAGGACGGCGACGAAGATGGTGACCGGCAGCAGCCGGGGCCGAAAGCGCGACCGCAGCGTCAGCGACGTGACGGGAGCCTTTGCCGCCCCGGCCGCCGCAGGTAGTGCTGCCTTGCCGGATCGGGCGGGAGCGGCCGGTTTTTTGGGTGTTTGCGGATTGGGCATGACGGGCCTCAACGCAGGTTCTCAAGCGCCCGGAGCAGCTCGCGCTCGGCCCTGGAACGGGCCTCCTGCGGCGGCGGGGACGACGGTTTCGGGGCGGACGCCGGTTCTTCGGCGGGGGGAGCGGGCAGGCTGGCGGGCGGAGGAGGCGCCGCAGCGCGCCGCAGCGGCGGCGGATCGGCCGGACGTTGCGGCGCGCCGGGCGTGGGTGCCCGCAAGGCCGGATCGGCCGACGGAGACTGGGTCCGCGTGTTGGCCTTGATCGCCGCGGGGGAGGCCCCGGCGGTCGCGCGGACGGTGTGGGCGCCGACGGACCCTTCCAGCCGGCTCGCCAGACTGTCCGCGGCCTCGATCATGAACTGGAGTTCGTCGCGAAGCGCCTGGGCGCGGTCGATCGACTTCTGGAGGACGTCGGCCGATTTGGCGGCGGTCTCCTTCATGCCGGCGACGCTGACTTCGGCCCGGCCCGCCGCGTCGGCGAAGCCCTTGACCAGGTCGTCGAGTTCCGCCTTGTTGTCGCGCAGCCGGCTGAGCCGCCGGTTCAGCACGATGGCGAAGCCGATGGTCGCCGACAGCAGGATGACGATCAGGATGTCGAGAATGAGCGGGAAGGTAAGGGTCATCGCCGTGTGTCCGCTTCTTTCGATGCCTCGCGCTCGATCCGGACCGCGATGTGGCCGCCCTTGCGGCCCATCCGCCCGTCGAACATCGCGACGTCGCCGCAGCGCAGCTGGATGCTGTCGTCGGGTGTGGCGTTGAGCAGGATGCGGGTGCCGACCTTCCAGTTCAGCACGTCGTAGAGCTGCACGGTCATTTCGTCGAGCACGGCGCTGATCTGCACCTCCGTCATCCAAAGCTCGCTGGCAAGGTGGGTTTCCCAGATCGAGTCACGGCCGAACTTCTCGCCCATGAACATCTGGAGCAGCAGTTCGCGCACCGGCTCCAGGGTCGCGTAGGGGATCAGCAGTTCCAGCCGTCCACCCCGGTCTTCCATGTCGATGCGCAGCTTCGCCAGCACGGCGGCGTTGGCAGGCCGTGCGATGGTGGCGAAGCGCGGGTTGGTTTCCAGCCGGTCGAAGCGGAACACGACGGGCGACAGCGGGTCGAAGGCGGCGGACAGGTCGCTCAGGACGACGTGGACCATGCGTTCGACCAGGTTGCGCTCGATCGTGGTGTAGGGACGGCCTTCGATGCGCATCGCGGCGGTGCCGCGCCGGCCGCCCAGCAGCACGTCCACGATCGAGTAGATCAGGGCGCTGTCGACGACCATCAGGCCGTAGTTGTCCCACTCCTCCGCCTTGAAGACGGACAGCATGGCCGGCAGCGGGATCGAGTTGAGGTAGTCGCCGAACCGGACCGACGAGATCTGGTCGAGGCTGACCTCGACGTTGTCGGACGTGAAGTTGCGGAGCGAGGTGGACATCATGCGGACGAGGCGGTCGAACACCACCTCCAGCATCGGCAGGCGTTCGTAGTTGACCAGCGCGCTGTTGACCAGCGCCATCAGGCCGGAATTGTCGCCGTCGCCGGAGCCGTCGCTGTCGAAGCCGAGCAGGCTGTCGATCTCGTCCTGGTTCAGGACGCGGGTGGACCCTCCACCCCCCATCTCGTCGCCGCCGCCACCGCCGTCGGCGCCTTCGTCGGCCAGCGCCGCCCATTCGGCGGCCAGCCGTTCCTCCTCGCTCAATCCGTCCAGCTTGGGGTCGCTCATGGTGCCATATCCCGCTTCACTGGATCAGCATTTCGCGGAACAGGACATCCTTGACCTGTACCGGACGGGCGGCGATGCCGACCCGCAGCAGAAGTTCCTCGCGCAGGCGGTCGATGCCCGATGTCCCGCGCAGGTCGGCAAGGCGGAGTTCGCGCAGGTAGACCTGAAAGTTGTCGACGATGCGCGGCATGATCTTCTCGATGGCGGGCATGTCCTCCGGGTGGACCAGCTCGATCAGGATGCTGATCTTCAGGAAGCTCGGGCTGCTGCGTCCGGTGTTGTTCAGGTTGACCACGAGATCGGGCACCTTGAAGTACAGCTCGGCCGGACCGGGCGGCGCCGCGCCATGGGCATCCTTCTTCTCCTCCGAACGACCGATGGACGGGCCGAGGGCGCAGGCCAGGAAGGCCGCGGCGGCGATGGCCAGGAATAGGGATCTGTCCAGTCTGCTGGCGCTCATGGCGTGGGTTCCCGGTTCACTGGATCAGCATTTCGCGGAACAGGACGTCCCTGACCTGAACCGGCTGCGCCGCGATCACGAGACGCGTCAGAAGTTCCTCCCGCAGCCGGTAGATGCCGGCCGAACCGCGCAGGTCCTCGACCCGGAGTTCGCGCAGATAGACCTGGAAGTTGTCGACGATGCGCGGCACGACCTTCTCGATCTCGGGCAGGTCTTCCTCCCGCCCGACCTCCACGCTGACGCTGATCTTGAGGAAGCTGGGGCGGCGGCCGGTGCTGTTCAGGTTGACGACCATGTCGGGGACCTTGAAGAACACCCCGCCCGCGCCGGGATCGCCGTGGCCGGCGGCCGGAGCGCCATGGCCGTCGGCCTTGGCGTCGGGCTTGCCGTGGGCGTCGGGCTTCGGTTCCCCGTGCGGGTCCTCTTCCGCCTGGGTTTCGGCCGGATCGAACACGCCGGCGAAGAACGCCGCGGCAGCGCCGCCGAGGAGAAGGAGCAGCGGCAGAACGATGAACAGCACCAGTTTCTTGCCGCTGAACTTCTTCCGTGCCGGCGCTTCGGCCGCCTCGCCTTCCTCTTCGTCGTGTGTGGCTCCCGCCATGATCAATGGGCTCCCAGCGGTCCCCGCGCATGCGGAAATCTTGGTAAAACAGTTAACCTGGGATAGTTAACAAGTCGTTGAAACTACCCGGTTTTCTCAGTCGAGCCTGAACAAAGCAAACTTCGGGCCACTATTGGGAAGACAAGGCTTTCGCTGGAATTTAGAGCGACATTCGAGCTTATGCCGTGCGAATGCCGCCGGAACGCTCCGGCGCCGCCGGTGACTATGCGAACAGTTGCCGGGAGCACGACGGGCGGTCCGGCAATCTCATCCGGGCGGACCGGCAGAATATGCCGGGCAATCCATGCAGCCTCGCGCGCGGGAGCATTATCCGGGGCGGCGCCCGGAGGCGGAGGCGCCGGAAAGCAGCCGGATTCACGGACTTCCGAGAAACTGGCACGAGGCCTGCAAGGGAGAATGCGGCCCGGCGATGAGCGCCGGACCACAGGACCCAAGACCCAAGTCTCAAGACCAGGAACGAGAGCGCCGGCCATGGAAAACCCCATCTACATAGCCCTGTCGAGACAGGATGGCCTTCGCAGGCAGATGGATGTGGTTGCCAACAACCTCGCCAACATGACGACGCCGGGCTACAAGAACCAGCGCATGATGTTCCTGGAATACCTGGCGAAGCCCGCCACCGTCGGCGGCCTGTCGGGCGACAAGGTCTCGATGTCGCAGGACTACGGCATGCGGCGGAACACCGCCCCCGGCCCGATCACCTCGACCAGCAACCCGCTCGACATCGCGCTTCACGGCAACGGCTACATGGCGGTCGAAACCCGCGACGGCCAGCGCTACACCCGGTCCGGCCACCTCCAGCTCGATCTGGACCGCCAGATCGTCGATGCCGGCGGCCTGCCGGTCCTGGACGAGCAGGACCGCCCGATGACGGTGCCGCAGAACGCGGGGCCGGTGACCATCGCGGCCGACGGCACGGTTTCCACCGAACAGGGCCAGATCGGCAAGATCAAGCTGGTCCAGTTCGAGCGGGAGCAGTTCATGAAGGACCTGGGCGGCGGGCTCTACGCCACCGACGAGGAAGGAAAGCCGGCGACCGACCTGAAGGTGGTCCAGGGCGCCGTCGAAGAGTCGAACGTCCAGTCCGTCGTCGAGATGACCCAGATGATCGAGATTTCCCGCCAGTACGCGTCCAACCAGAAGCTGATCGATGCCGAGCACGAACGGCAGCGCAACGCCATCACCAAGCTGTCCCGGCTGAGCTGAAGCTCCGGCTACACCTGAAAAGAAGAGGAACTCACCATGCGTAGCCTGAGCATCGGCACCACCGGCATGTTGGCCCAGCAGCTCAACGTCGAAACGATCTCGAACAACATCGCGAACATGACGACGACGGGATACAAGCGCCAGCGCGCCGAATTCCAGGACCTGCTGTACCAGAACCAGCGCCGGGTCGGTTCGACCTCGTCCGATGCCGGCACCATCGTCCCCTCGGGCATCCAGATCGGCGCCGGCGTCAAGACCGGCGCCGTCTACCGGATCAACGAACAGGGCAACCTGTCGGTGACCGACAACTCGCTGGACATGGCCGTCAACGGCCAGGGCTACTTCCAGATCACCCTGCCCGACGGCAACACCGGCTACACCCGCGCCGGTTCGTTCCAGCTCAACGCCGAGGGCACGGTGGTGACATCGGACGGCTACACCGTCCAGCCCGGCATTGTCGTTCCCGCCGATGCGGTCGATATCACGGTCAATGCCAGCGGCGAGGTCCAGGTCAAGCTGGACGGCCAGATCCAGCCGCAGACGGTCGGCCAGATCCAGCTCGCGGTGTTCCCCAACGACGCCGGCCTGGAAGCGATCGGCAGCAACCTGCTGCTGGCGACTCCCGCTTCCGGCGATCCCGTCCCCGGCAACCCGTCGGCTCCCGGCTACGGCCGGCTGGTCCAGGGCGCCCTTGAAACCAGCAACGTCAACATCGTGGCCGAGATCACCAACCTGATCACGGCACAGCGCGCCTACGAGATGAACTCGAAGGTGATCAGCACGACCGACCAGATGATGACCACGACCAGCCAGCTGCGCTGACCGCACCGAAGCCGGTTCGCCGAAGCCAGTCCAGAGACCGAGGATAGAGAAAATGAACAAGCTCGCCCTGATCGCCGTGTCCGCCACCCTCGCCATCGCGGCGGCGTCCCAGATCCGGACCGCCGAAGCGGCCACCCTGCGGACGGACACCACCATCAGCGGCGACACCGTCCGGCTTGGCGACCTGTTCGACGACGTGATGGGCAAGGAAGACCAGCCGGTCGGCCGCGCGCCGGCTCCCGGACGCCGCGCCACCTACGATGCCACATACCTGCTGCGCATCGCGTCCTATCACCAGATCTCCTGGCGGCCCAACAGCCAGTTCGAGCGGGCGACCGTGACCCGGAGCAGTTCCGTCGTGAACGCCGAGATGGTCCGCGGCGCGGTCGAGGCCGAGCTGACGGCGCGGGCGGATGCCGACCGGCTGGACGTGGATCTCGACAACAAGCTGCTGGAAGTCCATCTGCCGGCCGACCAACCGACCACGCTGAAGCTGGAATCCGTGACCTTCGACCAGGTCCAGGGCCGGTTCTCCGCCGTCCTGGTCGCCCCTGCCGAAGGACCGGAACAGACCCGCACCGCCATCAGCGGCCGGGCAGCCGCCCTTGCCGACGTGCCGGTCCTGACCCGGCGCATCAAGCCCGGCGAAGTGATCGCGGCGTCCGATATCGGCTATATGGAAGTCCGCATCAACCGCATGGGCGCCGAGCTGGTGCGCGACACCGCCGACCTGATCGGCCAGACCCCGCGCCGCCAGATCAACGAGAACACCCCGATCCGCGCCCGCGACCTTCAGCAGCCGCAGGTCGTCACCAAGGGTTCGCTGGTCACCATGGTCCTTCAGCAGAAGTCGATGACCCTGACCGCCCAGGGCAAGGCCCTGGAAGCCGGCTCCGACGGTCAGGTGATCCGGGTCGTCAACACCATGAGCAACAGGACGGTCGAAGCGGTCG
>NZ_JCACHA010000660.1:2862-13709 GCF_059503625.1 Skermanella sp. | reverse complement strand
CGAAGCGGGCCAGGAGATCCGGCCGGTCCTCGATAGTCTGGAGCGTGGCGTAATAGGGATGTGCATAGAGCCGGACACCGGCATCCCAAAGCCGCAGGTCGACCCGGTCGGCTCCAAGGATCTTGAGTGCCGCGGTATTGGTCAGCCAGCCCGCCATGACGTCGACCTCGCCCGTGACCAGCGGCGCCATGTCCGATCCGGTCGTCATCAAGGTGACATCCCGCAGATCTATGGCATTCTTGGCGAGGAAGACGCGAACGAGGATCAGGCTGGTCGGCGACACGCCGATCCGCTTGCCCAGGAGGTCGCGCGCCGAGCGCACGGGGGCTCGCTTCCGTGAAAAGAAGCAGAAGGGGTGCTGCTGCGCGCCGACCGCGAAGCATTTGAGCGGTACGTTCTGGGAAACCGCCACCATCAGCGAGGGAGTGGACGAGAGTTGCCCCACCTCCGCCCGCCCGGCCGTCACCAGGGAAAGACCGTCGATATTCGGTCCGCCCTGAACGATGTTCAACTCGACGCCTTCCTGTTCGTAGAAGCCCATCCGCTTGGCGCAGACTTCGCCCGCCTGGTTGTTGGAGTTGAGCCAGCCGATCTGGAAGTTGATCCGGGCATGACTTTCGGCATGGGCGCCGGCGGAGAGGAACGCAGCAGCCGGTGCCGCCGCAAAGGCAAGCGAACCAGCCGCACACGCCCCGATGAACTCGCGCCGTGCAGGAAGTATGGGCGAAAGACTTTTTGGTCGCATGCTTCGAGGCCCTTCGACCGGAAAAGTGGCAGGCATTCAAGAAGAACGTGCTTCAGCTTGTGTCCGGACCGCCGAAGCCGGCCGCTTCGTCATCTACGGCTAGCGCACTGAAGTATGATTTTTAAACCTATAATAGAAAGTCTATTACTAGCATCACGCATAAAAGTAAGAGGTCCAAAAAACTCTCTGAATGATAGATTTACATGCCCGTTCGTTATCAATCAACAGATTTGAAGGGCACTCCCTATGTTTTATCCCAAAAAAATATCCACACCAATAGACGAGAGCATCTTAGAAGGTGTAATGAAAACTTCAAAATGTCAACAACGTACCCGCTTATCTCTAATATGGCGTTATGAAAGCTTGAAATATACATGAAATACTTTTGCCATTTCTAAATAATTAATCAACAGTAGAACTAGTAAGATCCTGAAATCAGATTTCAGAATTGAAACAATCTCGCAGCATACCTTGAATCTTTCCACTCGGACAGGAGCTATGATGATTTCCGCACCTAGGGTCGTATGCCCGATACGGGAATCAGAAAAACCTCAATTACGAAATAGAAATAAAAACTTAATTGAATGGGGGAAGTTTTCAAGATAGCGTCCTCCTATTGCATTGGCAGGCAAATGCATACAGGCGCATATGTCGATCATTACTGGGTTTAGGCGCCAGTCGACCAGTTACGCCGGTATATCATAAACAGATTCTGATAATCGATGAGGCAGCCATGCGACGCTTTAGGGCCTTAGGGGCGACATTTGTCTTCGGGTCATTATGTGCTTTTGTCACGGCCGGTTTCCCGGGCTCATCGAGCGCAGCCGATCAGGCGATCGTGCTCAGCCCGGTTCTACCCGCCACCGTCGCCGTACCGCAGCCGAATCCCGACCTGGGGCAACTCCAGACCGATTTCGACGTTTTCTCCTGGCAGACTTTCGTCGCTCTCAACTGGCCGGCCGATCAGAACGGCAACGCCGACACCGCCGTCACGATCGGACAGCAGGGCGCCGCGGCTCCCGGCGTGTGGGAAACCTGGAAGGAATCGACCGAAGTCTTCAAGGATGACGGGACGCCCCCGACGCCCTGGGGCGACCCCAGCCGGGATATCCCGGAGGCCTGCAGGAAGCTGGCGGCTTCCGACGGAAACAAGCTCCTGCCGCACGTCGCCAAGAAGCCCGACGTGCTGTTCTCTTCGACCCAGCCGTTCCTGTCCGGTCCGCTGATCGACCAGAACGGCCAGTTCGCCCGGTTCGAGATATCGCTCAACAAGTCGATGTTCGACTACATCGTCAACAACGAACTTTACAATACGCAGGGGCAGCAGCGGTTCGCCGACCAGGGCAAGAAGGTCTCGTTCGCCTGCACGGCCAACGGGACCCCGGATACCGGCGCCGTCATGGTCAAGGCCGCTTGGAAGATCCTGGGACAGGGCGACGACACCGCGGGTTTCTATACGCGCAAAGCCCTGGTCTGGACGCCGGCCCTGGCCGACCCGGCCGATCCGGCCAAGCCGGTAACCCCCGCCACCTGCATGATTTCCAATGTCGGCATGATCGGCCTGCACATCGCGACCAAGGTCAAGAACACGTCGCAATGGGTATGGTCCACGTTCGAGCACAAGGGCAACGTGCCCGACCTCGACGGTCTCCCGGCCAAGCAGCCCTACAGCTTCTACAATCAGGACTGCAAGGGCTGCACGCCGGTCAACCAGCCGCCGCCGCGCCCCTGGGACCCCAACAAGCCGGGCCAGCCGACCCAGATCGCCCGGGCGACCCCGATCGACCCGTCGACGACGGCGCTGAACAAGTCCTGGCAGGCGGCGCTTGCGGCCGTCAGCCCGACCTCGCCCTGGCAGAACTACGAGCTCGTCGGCACGCAATGGCCGACGCTCGTTTCCAAGGACTGCAACACCCCGGCGGCCGGCGCCAGCCCGCTCGGCAATCCGGCCCCGCAGTTCCTCGCCAACACCACGCTGGAAAGTTACATCCAGGGCAACACGCCGAACGTGTCGTCGAGCTGCATCGGCTGCCACAAGAACGCCGCCGCGATGACCGGCAACTTCTCCGACTTCACCTACATGCTGTCGATGGCGAAACCGCTCGCAACGCCGGCTCCCGCACCCGCCAAGCCCTGATTTCCCGCCGCGGAGTCCAGTCCCATGGATGATAAACAGTCGAAAACGGCCTTCATCGGCCTGTCGCAGGCTTTGACCGGCATAGCCGGCAGCCTGCTGGTGCCCCAGTTCGACAGCATGAGTATCCTTCAGACGATCTATGACGGGTTCGTCAACAATGCCGGCCCTTATGCCGCCCAGGTGATCCTGGAGCGCTTCGTATCGCTCCGGGATCAGGGGTCGAGCGACGACGAGATCGCCGGCCGCATCCTCGCCGACGCCGACAACGGCCCGGTCGCCGCGTCGCTGACCAAGCTGTGGCTGCTCGGGAACTGGTATCCTCTCGGCAGCCAGTCGAACCCCGTCGTGATCTCCAGCAACGCGTATGTCCAGGGATGGGCCTGGAAGATCGGACAGGCCCATCCGATGGGTTACTCGGAACTGGAGCCCGGCTCCTGGGCCGAACCGCCCCCGCCGCTCGGCGATTACATCACGCCGGCGTCCCAGTCCTGACAGGAGCAGCTTCCATGCAGCCCACCAGCAGCACCGCCGCTCCCGGTACGGACGGCATAGTCTACGACGTCGTCATCGTCGGCGCCGGCGTGTCCGGCGGGATCGTCGCCAGCGAACTCGCCGCCAGGAACCTCAACGTCCTGATCCTCGAAGCCGGCCAGCCGATCCCCGCCAGCCGGCAGGACTACATGGAGCGGTTCTTCACCTCTCCCGCCAAGCTGCCTGAAGCGCCGTATCCGCCCAATCCGATCAACACGGACCCGTCGGAATTCAACGTCGGCCGCGCCACCACCAACGACCTCGCCAATGTCCGGGACCAGAGCAAGAGCTATCTGGTCCAGAACCTCGGCGACAGCCAGACGCCGTTCACCAGCACCTACGAGCGGGTCGGCGGCGGCACGTTGTGGCACTGGCTGGGGACATCGCTCCGGCTGCTGCCCGGCGATTTCAAGCTGAAGTCGAAGTTCGGCCATGGCCGCGACTGGCCGATCCCCTACGACAGCATGGCTCCGCTCTACGCCAGGGCGGAGACGGAAATGGGCGTCGCCTGTACCGTCGAAACCCAGCAATACATGGATGGCCTGTATCCGCCCGGCTATCAGTATCCGATGCCGAGCATCAAGCAGTCCTACCTCGACAAGACTCTCCAGCAATCGCTTGCCGGCGTCCGGATCTATGGCGAGCCGATGAATCTGGCGCCGACCCCGGCGGCCCGCAACTCGAGACCGTATCAGGGCCGCAGGGTCTGCGCCGGCAATACCAACTGCATTCCGATCTGCCCGATCGAGGCGAAGTACGACGCCACGGTCACGATCAACAAGGCGCTGACCACCGGCAAGGTCACCATCCTCTACCGGACCGTCGCCTCGCGCATCAACGTCGACCCGCTGGACGGCAAGATCAGCGGAATCGACTACATCACCTGGACGGACCCGCGAGGCGGCGCCTCGGGCCATGGGACGGCGGCCGGCAAGTTCTATGTCCTCGCCGCCCACGCGATCGAAACGCCCCGGCTGCTCCTGATGTCGGCCGACGACCGGATGCCCAACGGCGTCGCCAATAGCAGCGGACAGGTCGGACGCAACCTGATGGACCATCCGCTCTACCTGAGCTGGGCGCTGATGCCGGAGGACAAGCCGATCTACCCGATGCGCGGGCCGATCTCGACCTCCGGGATCGAGACGCTGCGGACACCACGCACCGGCGGAAATGGGCGGCATTCCGGATGGAGATCGGCAACGAAGGCTGGAACTTCCCGATCAACGATCCGTACCAGACGCCGCAGGACTACATCGACGGCACCAACGTCTCGCAGCTCAATCCCAAGCTCGAGAAGCTCCACGGAACCGCCTTGGTCGAACGGCTCAACAAGCTCTTCATCCGCCAGTTCCGGATCGCCAACCTGGTGGAGGAGGAAGCCAACCCGAGCAGCCGCGTGTCGCTGTCCTGGGGCTACCAGGACCGCCTCGGCCTTCCCCGGCCGCTGATCGACTACCGGCTCAGCGACTACACCCGGAAAGGATTCAAGAAGGCGCGCAAGGTCAATTCGGCGATCTACAAGGCAGTCGGCGCCACGGAGTACACCGTCACGAACACCGAGGACCCGACCTACTTCGAGGTGGACGGCGAGGGCTTCAACTACTTCGGCGCCGGACACATCATGGGAACGACGGTGATGGGTTTCTCGCGGGCCGACTCCGTGGTCGATTCGGACCAGCGGTGCTGGGACCACGACAACCTCTACATCGTCGGCAGCAGCACCTTCCCGGCGACGGGAACGGCCAACCCGACGCTGACCATCGCCGCCCTGTCGTTCAAGACCGCCGACATCCTGGGCAAGCGCCTGTCCAAATGATCCGGGCAGGGTACAAAGAACCGGCATAGAAAAAGGCCGCTCGGGAAAGTCCCGAGCGGCTCGAGTTTTTACAGGGAGGAAACGCTGTCCAGAGGACATCGTGGAATGGACTATAATACGAAGATGGTTAACAAAGTGTGAGCCGCCTCACAGGCCCTGAAAAAATTTGCCGGACCTGCGCAATTCCTACGGGGAACTATGAGCTCGCCCTAGAACGGGGTATCGATACCGGTCGAATACTCCCTATTTGCGGCGAGATCCCGGCTCCGCACCGGCCGGCGTCAAAACTCCTCCAGGCGCTTCGGACTGCTCTTCAGCAGGTTGTCCAGCATGCCGACGATTTCCTCGATCTCGATCCGGGTCGCTTCCAGGGCATCGGCGGTCTTGTCGTCGATGCCGGCTTCGAAGATCATCATGTCGAAGTAACCGTTGACGACACCGAAGGCGGCCATCTCGTCGGAAAGGATATCCCAGGCGCCCAGCGAATGGGTGAGCGTCAGCGGCGGGTTGGAGAAGAACCCGTGGCTGAGATGCGTGAATGCCGACAGCGCCTTCAACTTGGCCCGGATGACCCATTGATTGAAGCCCTTCGGCAAGCTCTCCTCGACCTTGGGGTATCGTTCTTCGATGCTGAAGATCAGGCTCTGGATGCCACGGTAGTTTTCACGGACTTTCTTATAATGAAGGAAAGTCTCGATGACCTTGGAAGAGGACTGGCGCTGGAGGGCGGTGATATCGTCGGCAAGCGTGCGCGACATTCCGATGACGATCTGTACGTCGCGACGGGTCGATGTAGAGAAGGATGTCGTCACGTTATGCCGCCGCCTCAGTTGCTGGTTAAGAATTTAGCATACCCGGCACCTGATCGGAACAGCGTGGTACCGCTTTCGGAAGACGCCCGATAATCCGATATCGGGGGTTTCCGGGCAATTAAGACGAAAGATCTGTTTTCGCCTGAACCGGTCTTGTCGAGTAACAAGAGGAGCGAAGGATGGCCAGCGACGACAGCCTGATGGTGGATGGGCTGACCAAGGGGATCCCGCCCGGAACCCAGCCGATACCGTTGCACGGCATCGGCGGCATGGGCTGGAACGTCCTGCGGGAAGACATGACGATGCCGCTTGCAGTCCTCAAGCAGTCCGCACTCGACCATAACGGCCGGTGGATGGCGCGTTTCCTCAATGCCACCGGGACCTTGCTGGCTCCCCACGGCAAGACCACGATGAGCCCGGCCCTGTTCGACCGCCAATTGGCGGACGGCGCCTGGGGCATCACCCTTGCCACCGTCCAGCAGGTGCGGGTCGCCAGGGCCGGCGGCATCGGCCGCATCGTTCTCGCCAACCAGCTCGTCGGCCGTCAGGCCATCGGCTATATCGCCGCCGAACTGGCGCGTGATCCCGGCTTCGATTTCGATTGTCTTGTCGACTCGGTCGACGGCGTCCGCCAGCTCGCCGACCGCCTGCGCACCGATCCGCCCGGCCGGCCGCTTCAGGTGATGGTGGAGGTCGGGGCGATGGGCGGCCGCACCGGCTGCCGGACCGAGGATGCCGCACTCGCCGTCGCCCGTGCCGTCAAGCAGGCCGAACCGCTGCTGACGCTGCGCGGCGTCGAGGGCTACGAGGGCATGGTCAGGGGAGACGGGGGAGGAGAGGGCGACAGGGACGACGCCATCCGCGTCTTCCTCGACCGCATGGTCGGCGTCGCCGCGTCCTGCCTCTGCGAAGACCTGTTCGCCGCCGGACCCGTCATCCTCAGCGCCGGCGGCTCAGCCTTCTACGACATGGTCGCCGGGCGGCTCGGCAGTGCCGGTCTCCCGCGCGAAACCCTGGTCGTGCTTCGCTCCGGCTGCTATCTGACCCATGACAGCAAGTCCTACGAGACGATGTTCCAGCAGATCCGGACCCGCATGCCGGAGGTCGACGGCTTCGGGCCGGGACCCTTGGCGGCGCTGGAGGTCTGGGCCTATGTGCAGAGCCGGCCCCAGGCCGACAAGGCGATTCTGACCGTCGGCAAGCGCGACATCTCCTACGACGTCGATCTTCCCGTGCCGACGCTCTGGTTCCGGCCCGGCCTGCACGATGCACCCGCCGCCATGCCGCCCGGGACGGTGGTGGTGGAGCTCAACGATCAGCACGCCCATCTTTCGGTGCCGCCTGAAGCGGACCTGAAGGTCGGCGACATGGTCGCCTTCGGCATTTCCCATCCCTGCACGACCTTCGACAAATGGCAGGTCCTGTTCCTGGTAGACGATCGGTACGACATCGTCTCGGCCGTCAAGACATGGTTCTGACGCTTCAGTTTCGCGATTGCCAAAGCTATGCCCAACGTCTTATGGTGCGAGCTATTGCAAATAGCTCGCATTCGCGAGTAACACTGAAACGGTGGGGACAATGGCTGGTTCGAAGGTGAAGATCTGGGTAGGGCTGGGTGCCTATGTACTCGCCAGCGGCGCGGGGACCGCATTGGCGCAGGCTTCCGACGCCGACTATTCGCTCCATGGCAAGCATGGTGTCCAGATGGCCCAGGCGGCCACCCATGGCGGCCACGGGGGCGAGGGCGGAGAAGGCGGCGAGGGTGGCGAAGGCGGCGAGGGCGGTGAATCCCAGGCGCTGGCCGGCCTCAGCAAGGAGCAGGCTTACCTCGCGAACATCTCGATGATCCGCGGCCATCTGAATGTCGGCAACGAACTCTATGCCGCCGGCAAGACCAACGACGCTCTGCCGCACTTCCTTCATCCGGTGGAGGAACTGTATGGCGAGCTGAAGGAGGTCATGGACGAAAAGAAGGTCCCGGCCTTCAAGTCCGATCTCGACAAGCTTTCGGGCATGGTCAAGCGCAAGGTGCCGGCCCAGCAGGTCCAGGAGCAGACCGAGGTCGTGCTGACCCGCCTGACCGAAGCCACCTCCGTCATCCCCGCCAGCACCCTGTCCGATCCGGCTTTCGCCCTGCCGGTCGTCGTCGGCGTGCTGCGCACCGTCACCGACGAGTACACCGAAGCCTTCGAGGGCGACACCATCGCCAACCCGGTCGAGTATCAGGACAGCCTCGGCTTCGCCCGCGTCGCCAACGCGATGGTCGAGCTGATGACTCCGGCCCTGACGGCCAAGGACGCGGACGCCGCCAATCAGCTGCGCGAGCAGATGAACACGCTGCTGACCACTTGGCCGGCGGTGACCCCGGCAAAGAAGGCAGTCCGGTCGGCATCCGAGGTTTCGGCCCTGGTATCCCGGATCGAGTTCGCCACTGCCCAGCTCCGCTGACCTCCGTCCAACTCGAACTATCCGACCTGACCTAAACTGACCTGACCCGACCAGGACGGCCGGCCGGTGGAGAAAACCTGATGATCCTTTGCATCGCCCAGGTGCTGCCGGCCGATCTTCTGGCTGACCTGACACGCTATCTCGCCGACGCCAAATTCGTCGACGGCAACAGGACCGCCGGCTGGCACGCCCGGCTGGTCAAGGCGAACGAGCAGCTTTCCCCGTCGGACGCTCTCCACGCCGACCTGATCCGCCGCATCAACGCCGCGATCGAGGAGCATCCGCTGTTCCAGATCGCGGCGCGGCCCAAGGCGGTCCGGCCG
This sequence comes from Skermanella sp., assembly GCF_059503625.1. Classification (NCBI taxonomy): domain Bacteria; kingdom Pseudomonadati; phylum Pseudomonadota; class Alphaproteobacteria; order Rhodospirillales; family Azospirillaceae; genus Skermanella; species Skermanella sp. The sequence goes on along the minus strand of NZ_JCACHA010000660.1, from coordinate 4,897 downwards.
GTCATGATCAGCCGCTACACGGCGGGGATGCAGTACGGCACCCATGTCGACGACGCCGTCATGGGCGGGATCAGGACCGACATCTCCTTCACCCTGTTCCTGGCGGACCCGTCCTCCTACGACGGCGGTGAACTGGTGATGGAGGGGACCGGCGGCGAGCAGTCCTACAAGCTCGACGCCGGTTCGATGATCCTTTATCCCTCCGGCGCCCTTCATCGGGTCGAACCCGTCACCGCCGGCGCCCGGCTGGCGGCGGTCGGCTGGGCGCAGAGCATGGTGCGCGACGCCGGCAAGCGGGAGATCCTGTTCGACCTCGATACCGCAAGACGCTCCCTGTTCCAGCGCGAGGGGAAGACGGCGGAGTTCGATCTGATCTCCAAGAGCACCGCCAACCTGATGCGGCTCTGGGCGGAAACCTGACCGGCTCAGCGGGCTAGGTGGCCATAGGCCGGTTCGGTCGCGATCCTCGGGTCCTCGACGGCGGTGCCGACGGTGAAGTGGTAAAGGCTCTGCCATGTCAAGGCCTTGCCGTCGATGCCGAGGGTTTCATGGACGGCATCGTCGAAGAAGCAGCCGATGCCGGTCCCCGAGACCCCGGCCGCCGTCGCCTCCAGATACAGTACCTGACCGATCAGCCCCGCCTCCCAGAACAGGCGGCGGTAGGCCCAGTGGCCTTCCTCCTCCAGGGTGCGGGCGAAGTCCGCCACCATGCCGAGACTGAAGGCGCCCTTGCCGGCGATAGCTTGAAGGCAGCTCAGCTGCGACGCCTTCCGCTCCTGGTCTCCCAGGCTCAGGCGGAACAGCGGCAGCGGACAGTCCTGCACCGTTTCCCACGCGAACCCGGCGGAGCAGGCCGCCCGCAGGCGTGATTCGGAACCGGGGTCACGGATCAGGGCGTAGAGCCCCCGTTCGAGCCCCTCGACCCGGTGGACGAAGACGAACAGCGCCAGCCGCGCCGGCCAGGGGAAAGCACTCCACGGCACCACGCCGGCATCCGGCAGCGTCGCCGCCAGCATCCGGTAGAACGCTCCCAGCTCCAGGACTTGCCGCCCATCCATCCGCATCACGCTGCGCCGGGCGCGAATCACCTCGGCGGTCGGCCTGCCGGAGGCGGGCAGGGCAGGCGCCTGCACAATCGGCCGTGCGGAAGGGTCCATCCCCGGCGGCTTTGCGGTCACCTTCAGCGCCAGATCGATGACCGGCCAGGGTTCATGGTCCTCGCTGACGGAGTTCGCCTCGCCATGCCAGACCCCGGCAGGACGCTCCGGAAGGGTCACGCCGGGCGATCTACCGACACCCGTATCGACCACCGCCATCAGGTCCGGATGCTCCCGCTCATACGGGTGGCTGGCATCCGCCCGGTCCAGCCCCAGCCAGGCCGCGATTTTTTCGTCTCCCGGCCCCGCCAGCACGTCGAACCGCCAGCCGAGGCAGGCGGCGGCATAGCTGAGCGATCCGACCGCATGGCCGACATCGTGCTGGACGTACCGGAACGCCCGCTCGCCATATTTCCAGGACTCCCGCCACACGATCGAACCGATCCCGACCAGGAAGCAGCCCTCCGGCAGGTCCGGTTTCGTCCGGTAGACGCAACGCTCCTCCAGTGCGTGTTCCGCCAAGGCATAGTGCCAGAGCGCCGCGCCGGCGCCGATCCCCTCCAGCCCCGGCAGGACCAGATAGGCTTCGGTCGGGTGCAGGTTGCCGCTCGACGGGTTGTTGCGGACTGCCCAGCGGGCGCCGTCGACCGCCTTCCAGGCGCTCAGCCCAAGCGCCAGTTCCAGGAACAGCCCCAGCGTTCCGGCATAAAGCGGCTGTGCCGGCGCGCTGCCCAGGCGGTCGAATCCCGGCGTCGGCCTGTCATAGCCGAGCGGCAACGCAACCAGCCGAGCGCCGGCGAAACGGCGGAACGGGTTGGGCTGGGACTCCCAGTCTAGAAACGCCGGGCCAAGGGCGTAGCGGTTCGGCGCGTGCTTGGTGCGCTGGTGATATCCCGCCAGATCATGCGGCAAGCTGTCGTCCGGCCATTCCATGGAAG
>NZ_JCACHA010000660.1:0-2852 GCF_059503625.1 Skermanella sp. | reverse complement strand
ACATCGATACTCGCCCGGACTTCATGCCGGCGGAAGCTGCAACGGTGTCGCGGGCGGTATCGTCTCCGCCTCTTGAATAACCGGGCATTCGCGACGACAGTGGGAGGCAACGAGCAAACAGGACAGGAAACGAACGGTCCGATGTACCGTCATCTCGCCACCCAGGAAGAAATCGACCGGAAATACAATCCCCGCATCGGCGTCGACGATGTCGACGGCATCGTCCGCGGCTGGAAGGAGCGCAGCGCCGCGACCCGAGCCGGCAATGCCGGATGGCTGCGGCGGAGCTACGGAGCGACCCTCGCGGAATATCTCGACATCTTCCCGGCCGCCGCCCCGAACGCCCCGGTCCACGTCTTCATCCACGGCGGCTACTGGCGCGCCTTCAGCGCCGACGACTTCAGCTTCATCGCCGGGTCGGGGCTGGCCGGCGGAGTCACCACCGTCGTCGTCAACTACGAGCTTTGCCCCAAGGTCAGGATCGGAGAGATCGTCCGTCAGGTGCGGGCGGCCGCCGCCTGGGTCTGGCACAACGCCGCCGCGTTCGGAGCGGACCGCGATCGGATCGCCGTTTCCGGCCACTCCGCCGGCGGGCACTTGGTCGGCCGCCTGATCGCGACGCCGTGGCAGCGTGACTACGGCCTGCCGCCGGATATCCTGAAGGGCGCCTGCGCCATCAGCGGGCTGTTCGACCTGGAACCGCTCCGCTGGTCATGGCTCCAGCCCTCCGTGCAGTTCACCGCCGAGGATGTCCTGACCGAAAGCCCGATCCGCCACCTGCCGGCGGACCGTCTGCCGGTTCTCGCCGCCGTCGGCGGCCTGGAAAGCGCCGAGTTCCACCGCCAGACCGAATCCTATGCCGAGGCCCTGCGCCAAGCCGAAATCCCCGCCCGAACCCTCGACATTGCCGGCCGCAACCACTTCACCGTCCTGGACGACCTCGCATCCCCCGAAGGCCCGTTGTGGCGGGCCGTCGAGGACATGCTGAAACCTTCCTAAGCCGGCTCAGACCTCCGGCACCTCGTGCGCGCGGCCGTGCAGGCGGATCATCTCCGCAAGGTCGGGATGCGCCTTCGCCACCTTGGCGTGGTGGTCGCGCAACTCGCGCACCAGGGCGCCCTGGCGGCCCAGGATCGTGTCGGCGATGCCGACCATCAGGCTGTTCGGCCAGCTCCGGGGCCGGACCCGCGCCAGTTCGCCGAACACGTCGGCCTCGCGGCCCGGATTATTCTGCGCCATCAGGATGACCGCCGTGGCGGTCGAGCGGGAAACGCCGGCATGGCAATGGATCAGCAGCTGGTCCGCCTTTTCCTCAAGCAGCTCCTCGCCCAGCGCCAGGATCTTGCGGACGTCGCGCTCGGCCGGCGGCGTGAACCCCGCCCGCCGCTCCACTGTATCGTCGAATCGCCACAGCACCCTGCGGTGCGGCGCATAGACGGTGAAGTCCTCGGGATCGGCCCGCTCCGGGTCGAGGATCGACACCACATGGCTGAAGCCGCTTTGCGCGTGTCCCGCCAGTTCGTTCAGGCCGCAGATCGTGATGCGGTACGGGAGCAGGGGAGTGGAGATGTCGGTGGTCATCGCGGGAGCCGGTTCTCGGTTGATGCTTCGGGAGTAAGTGAAGCTGGCCCGAAGCAGGGTCGAGGTCAACCTTGCACCGCGCATCCCTCACCTGCTTCAATCCCCCATGGGACGACGGATGGCGGGAGAACCCGCCATCGGAAAAGGGGGAGGCTCACGGAATGATGAAGATGCTGAACGCGGCGCTGGGCGCCTGTATCGCCGTAGGCATTGCAACCGGAGCGGCGAATGCCGACGCTCCCGGCGCGGCTCCGCACCAGCGATTCGACCTCGGCGATTTCCGGCTGGAAAGCGGGCAGGTGATCGAGAAGGGCTTCCTGACCTACGTCACCCACGGCACGCTCAACGAGCAGCGCAACAACGCCATCCTGGTTCTGCCGTCCCTTATGGGCACGCACCACCGCCACGACTTCCTGATCGGGCCGGGCAAGGCGCTCGATCCCGAGAAATATTTCATCATCGCCGCCGACACGCTGGGCAACGGCCGCGCGATCTCGCCGAGCAACAGCGAAACCCAGCCGGGTCCGAAGTTCCCGCAGTTCTCGATCCGGGACATGGTCGACGCCCAGCACCGGCTGGTCGCCGAGGGGCTGGAACTCGACCGCCTGCTCGCCGTCGTCGGATTGTCCATGGGCGGCATGCAGGCCTACCAGTGGGCCGCCAGCTTCCCGGACGAGATGGCCGCCGTGATCCCGATCGTGTCCATGGCCCGCACCAGCCCCTGGGTGACCGCCATCTGGGAAAGTCAGCGTCAGGCGATCATGGCCGATGCCGCCTGGGCCGGCGGCGCCTACACCGAACAGCCGGAAAAAGGACTGCGGGCGGCAGCCGCCTCGCTGGAGACCTGGGTCCGCCACTGGGACTGGATGGACAAGGAGTTCGCGGACAGCGGCCAAGTCGTCGGCTGGCTGAACGAGCGGACCGCCGACGTAGCGAAGAACTGGGACGCCAACGATTTCATCTACCAGACCAGGGCAGAAGACCTGCACGACATCGCGAAGGGCGGCGACTACGCCGAAGCGCTCGCCAGGATAGAGGCGCGGGCGCTCCTGATGCCCGGCAGCCACGACCTCCTGCATCCGCCCGCCGACAGCCGCTTCGCCGCCCGGCACATCCCCAGGGCGGCGCTGGTCGAGATCGACTCCGACCAGGGCCACATGGCGAGCGGTTCGTCGCAGGCAGACATCGACTTCGTCAACGCCGCCATCGCCCGGTTCCTGCACGAAGTCTCGACCGATCTCGTGAAGATCTGAAGCGGGGAACAGCGAGGC
>NZ_JCACHA010000659.1:0-13726 GCF_059503625.1 Skermanella sp. | reverse complement strand
CTACTGGACGGGCGGGCCCAAGCCGATAAGCCTGGCGCTCGGACGCCGGAGGACGGAGGACGCCTGCCGGGCGGACGGCCTTGGATCGCCGGAAAGTCCCTACAAGCTGATCGGCGCCAAGCAGGTTGGGAAAGGCGCTCTGGCCGGCATGCGCCTGCTGCACGCTCTTCGGCTCAGGCGCGGCGATGTCGCCGTCTGGCCGTTCGAGCGGACCGGCGGGCGCAGCGTCCTGGTGGAGATCTATCCCCGTCTGTTCCTGATGCGCACGGGCTGGGGCTTGCGCAAGGTCAGGACATGGGCCGATCTCAATGGCTGCCTTGCCCTGCTCGGCAGCGACCCGGTGGACATCTCGCTTCCGCTCCCGACCGACCACGATACCGACGCGCTGGTGTCGGCAGCCGGTCTGCGCCGGTTGTGCGCAGACCCCCGCGTCTGGTCACCGGCTGGGTTGGATGAACGTGCCCGAAGCCAGGAGGGCTGGATCTTCGGCGTGGGGGCGCCTCGATAAGCACGCCGGACAGCACGCCAGTCAGCACGGCGCCTTGCCCTCGGCGTCCTGCCCGGCTACGGTGCCGTTTCTCGATGCATGGAATTTTCCGGTCGCCATGACTTTGTCCCCCGCCATGCTGCTCGCGGTCGCCGCTGGCGGTGCTGCCGGATCCGTTGCCCGTTTCGTCACGATGGCCGCCATCGGTCAATGGTTCGGAACGGCATTCCCTTATGGTACGCTGGCTGTCAACGTGATCGGCTCGCTGGTGATGGGGATATTGGTCGAGTGGTGGATGCTCGCATGGACGCCGGCGCCGGAGGTTAGGGCGCTACTGGCGGTCGGCGTGCTCGGCGGCTTCACGACCTTCTCCACCTTCTCGCTGGATCTCGTCGTCCTGATGCAGCGGGGCGAAATGGTATCGGCGGCGTTCTATATGGTGGTTTCCGTTGTTATTTCGGTCGGCGCATTGTTCGCCGGCCTTTTTCTGGTCAGGGGCATTGTCGGGTGAGCGAGGTCGAAACGAGGACGATCATGGCGGAGGAGTCGGAAATCCGGCTGGACCGCTGGTTCAAGCGCCATTTCCCGCAGGTCAACCATGGCTGGCTGGAAAAGCTGCTGCGCACCGGACAGGTGCGCGTGGACGGCAAGCGCGTCAAAGCCAACGTCCGGCTTGAAACCGGGCAGACCGTCCGCATCCCGCCGCTGGGCGACCAGGAGGCGGCCCCGGCATCCGGCGGCACGCCGAAACCCAAGGTCAGCCGCAAGGACGCCGCCGAGATCCAGGCTCGTGTGCTCTACAAGGACGGCGACGTCCTGGTGATCGACAAGCCCGCCGGTCTGGCCGTACAGGGCGGCACCGCGACGCCGAAGCATCTAGACGCGATGCTCGACGCGCTGATGTTCGAAAAGGACGAACGGCCGAAGCTGGTCCACCGGCTGGACAAGGACACCAGCGGCGTGCTTGTGCTCGCCCGCACCGCCTTCGCCGCGACCAAGCTGGCGGCCGCCTTCCGGGGCAAGGATGCACGGAAATATTACTGGGCGGTCACGGTGGGCGTGCCCCGGCCGTTCCAGGGCAAGGTCGATGCGGCCCTGGCCAAGGAACCGACCGGACGGGGCGAGCGGGTCGCCGTGGACGACGAGGATGGCAAGCGCGCGGTCAGCCTCTATCAGGTGGTCGAGCACGCCAACAAGAAGGTCGCTTTCGTGGCGCTGTGGCCGCTGACGGGCCGGACTCACCAGCTTCGCGTTCATATGGAAGCGATCGGCACCCCGATCCTGGGCGACGGCAAGTATGGCGGGCCGGAGGCCTTCCTGGCGGGCATGGGACTTCCCAACCAGCTTCACCTTCATGCCCGCCGGCTGATCATGCCCCACCCGCGCGGCGGCCGGATTGACGTGACGGCGCCACTGCCGCCGCACATGGTCACGACCTGGAACTACTTCAGCTTCGACAAGGAGAACGACGGCGACCCGTTCGCCGCTGTCGAGTAAGAGGAGCGGGGAACTGCCTGGGCGCCGGGCTTTCCGCTGCCCATAATCGCCGCCGTCTGCTATGAAGCGCCCGCTCAAGAGGCCGGGGCTGAACCCCGGCCGCCGGAAAACAGGCGCACAAAGCAGGGTTGCCATGACCAAACCCCTGAGACTGGCTCTATTCGACTGTGATGGCACCCTGGTTGACAGCCAGTACGCGATCGTCGCCGCCATGAACACGGCATTCGTCGGCGTCGGGCTGCCGATGCCGAACCCTGCGGCAGTACGCCGCGTCGTAGGCTTGCCGCTGGTGCGGGCGGTGGCCATGCTGCTGCCGGACGACCCGGAGCGGCTGCATGCCGCCGTCGCCGACAAGTACCGGCTGGCCTTCGCCGATGCCCGGAACCGGGGCGTCGACGAGGAGCCGCTGTTCCCCGGCATGCGCGAGGCGCTGGAAGCGCTGGAGGATGCCGGCCTGCTGCTCGGTGTCGCCACCGGCAAGTCGCGGCGCGGGCTGGTCGCGACGCTGGACGCCCATGGATTGCTCGACCGCTTCTGCACCTTGCAGACATCGGATACCGGGCCGGGCAAGCCGCACCCGGACATGGTTTTTCGCGCGCTGGCCGAAACCGGGGCGGAAGCGTCCGACACCGTCGTCATCGGCGACACCAGCTTCGATATGCTGATGGCCGGCAGTGCCCGGACGGGTGCGGTCGGCGTCGCCTGGGGCTACCATGAGGTGGAGGAGTTGACGGGCGCGGGCGCACAGCGCATTTGCCTGACGACGGACCAGGTGCCGGATGCCGTGTTGGAACTGTTGGCTTGAACTGCCGGTACCCGGAGCTGCCGGGACAGACTTGCAGGACGCTGCGAACCGTAACGGATGATGTGTGAGAGATGAAGAGGTTCTATAAACTGGTCACGGTGGCTGAAGTCGATGACGGTCATGTCGTGCACCTGGACGGCAAGCCGGTCAGGACCCCCGCCAAGGCGCCGTTCGTCCTGCGCAACCGCGCCCTGATGGAAGCGGTTGCCGAGGAATGGGATGCGCAGGTCGAAGATATCCGTCCGCATGCCATGCCGCTTACCCAGCTTGCCAGCACCGCGATCGACCGGATACCTGCCCAGCGCGGCGAAATCGTCCGTGCCGTCGCCGCCTATGCCGAAACGGACCTGCTGTGCTACCGCACCGACCACCCCGTCGAACTGGCCGAGCGGCAGCGGCTGATTTGGCAGCCGCTGCTGGATTGGGCGGAAATCCGCTATGGCGCCGCCCTTGAAGTGCATATCGGCATCATGCCGAAGCCCCAGCCGCAGGCCGCCGTCGCGCGTCTGGCCGAAGTGGTCGCGTCGCTCGACGACCTGACGCTGGCCGGCGTTCAGAACGCCACGTCGGAACTCGGCTCCCTCGTCCTGGCGCTGGCGCTGCTGGAAAAGCGGATCTCCGCAGAGGAAGCTTTCGCCGCGTCGCAGGTGGACGAGACGTTCCAGATCGAACAATGGGGCGAGGACGCGGAGGCGACCGCGCGCCGCGCCGCTCTCAGGGCCGATATCCAGGCGACCGGCCGGTATCTGGACCTCGTCCGGGTTTGAATGGTATCCAGTCCGATCGGTTCCTCTTCCCTATATATCCACGGCGGCGATGACACTCGATCAGATTGAAGCCAAAATGCGGGGGCGGCTTGGCCAGTTCCGCGCGTTCAATGCAGTGGCCAGATTCGACTTCGGCAAGGACGGGCTCTTGCGGCTGGACGCCACGAGAAGCCCGGCCAGCTTGTCGCGCGACGATGGCGACGCGGTCTGCACCATCCGCATGAGCCTGGACAATTTCGACAAGATGCTCGAAGGCGCGCTCAACCCGACGCTGGCCTTCGCGACCGGCAAACTCAAGGTCCAGGGTTCCATGGGCTCTGCCTTGAAGCTTGCCGCACTTCTGGAGGAATAATCGGGCGAACAGGAAGCAAGATATTCCGGTCGGGGCATTCCGTTACTGGATTTCCGGCCGGATTGAACGACATTACCGGCAAAGCTGTTATAATTAACCTTAACGTAATTCCGGCCCGCCAAGATCCGGCGGAGTGCGTTTGGAGGTTTGGCATGCCGGTCACGGTTGGGCAGTGCTTCGTCAAGGCGGGGGCCTCTTATCCCGATATCTGGCAGGTCGTCAGCATAGTCCAGCCTCCGGGCTTCCCAGTCCATGCGCGGCTGGTGCGGATCGACAATCCGGACGATTGCAAGACGCTGTCGCTGACGACCTTGTCGGACCGGCGGCAATTCCTTCCCCATGGCGGCCGGGAGATCCTGCGCCGCCGATTCGCGATGCTGTGACCACAGGAGGGTGTTCCCGGTCCTGCCCGTGCTAATCGACCGGCTCCAGCGCTGCCAGAGTGGCACTTAGCGTCGTCTCCAGCGATACGATCAGGGCATTCGACCGGTCGCGGGGCAGGGTGGTATCTTCCAGCATATGTGCGATAGCCTGGACCCTGGTGGCGCCGAAACTGGCGGCGATGCCCTTCAGCGTATGAGCGGCGCGCCGTGCCGTCGCAGCGTCGCCGGCATCGAGGGCGGCGCGCAGGGCGCCTAGTTCCTCCCGCGCACTTTCGGGAAACATGTCGATCATCATGTCGTAGCTGTCGCCCACGGCGGCACGCAGTTCGTCGAGCCGGTCGGTATCGAGCAGGGGCAACTGGATCAGCAAGTCCCCGTCGCGCTCGGCATCCATGACTTCCTCGGATGATTTCTGGCAGGCGCTCTCCTCTGCAGGCGTGTCTTCCGGCAAGGTTTCCGCACCGGTCAGCCGCGCGATCGCTTCGGCCAGCATTTTCCAGTCGATCGGCTTGGTGAAGTACCCGTCCAGGCCGGCTTCCAGATGCCGCTCGCGATGGTTGGAGATGGCGTCGGCGGTCAAGGCTAGTATGGGAACCCGCCCTGCCGCCCCCGGCAGACGCCGTATCTCCCGGGTCGCCGTGGCCCCGTCCATAACGGGCATCTGCATGTCCATCAGGATCAGGTCGAAACCGCCGCCTCTCGCGGCTTCGACCGCTTCCCTGCCGTTGTGTACCGGTTCCGTCACGTGGCCAAGTCGTTCGAGCATCTTCATGACCAGCATGCGGTTGACCTCGTTGTCTTCGGCCAGGAGGATTTTTGCCCCCTGCGCGGAACGAGGGGCGGCATCCGGTGCGGTCCAGTCGGCTGGCGGCGGCAGGAAGTCGGTCCGTCCGCGTTCCAGCAGAACGCTGAAGAAGAAAATCGAACCGCATCCCCATTCACTGCGCACGTCGATCGATCCGCCCATCGCTTCGACCAATTGGCGGCAGATCGCCAGTCCAAGGCCGGTTCCGCCGAAGCGCCGGGTCGTCGTGGTATCGGCTTGCACGAACGGTTCGAACAACCGTGCGCACTCCTCGTCCTTGAGACCCAGCCCGGTATCGGTCACTTCGAACCGGAGCAGGTACTGGGTAGAATCCGGCGATGGCTCGACCGTCGCCAGCCGGATTTCGACCTCGCCGTTCTGCGTGAACTTGATCGCGTTGCTGACGAGGTTGAACAGAACCTGCCGCAACCGCGTCGGATCGCCGCACAGGACTTCCGGCGCGTCGGCTGGGATGGTGGCCGTCAGCGCTATGCCCTTGTCGGCCGCATGCCCCAGGAACAACTGTACGACATCGTCGATGACCCGCCGCAGATCGAAGTCGATCGTTTCGATCTGAAGCTGTCCGGCCTCGATCTTCGAGAAGTCGAGAACGTCGTTGAGCAGCGTCAGCAAGGTCTTGGCCGAGCTGCCCAGCGTCCGGACATAGTGGCGCTGCTCATCCGAAAGCGGCGTGCCGACCAGCAGATCGACCATCCCGAGCACGCCGGTCATGGGGGTTCGCAGCTCATGGCTCATCATCGCCAGGAACTGGGACTTGCCGCGGCTGGCCTGCTCCGCGACCCGGCGTGCCGCGTCCAGGTCGACCGCCAGCCTGCGCAGTTCCGCCGCCAGTGCGGTCAGGCGGTCGCTGGCTTCCCGCAGGTCCTGTTCGTACCGCACCCGCTCGGTGATCTCGCGCGACGACGCCAGAATGCTGGCGCCGGTGCCGGTGCTTCCGCCAGCCGTCGCTTCGATCCGGGTCGCCATGCTCTCGAACCACAGCCAGCGGCCGTCCCGGTGGCGAAGCCGGAACTTCGCGAGACGCGGATGCCCCTCCATTACCTCGTTGCGCCGCGCTTCCAGCGTCACGCGGTCGTCCGGGTGGACGAAGTCGGTCAGCCGGCGGCCCGTCAGCTCGCCGGGTGCATGCCCAAGCTGAGACATGCAGGACGGCGAGATATAGAGGATGGCAGTGTCGGGGGCATGCAATGAAATGATGTCGGTCGCGTTGTCCGCCAGCAGGCGAAACCGCTGTTCGCTGTCGCGCAACTCCCGTTCCGTCTGCTTTCGGTCGGTAATGTCGCGCAAGATGCCGGTGAACAGCGTTTCGCCGCCGTTCACCTTGCTGATGGCAAGGTCCAGGTCGACCAGACTGCCGTCGGCGCGTCTGCCGCAAACTTCCCGGCCGATGCCGATGATTCGGTTGATGCCGGTCCTCCTGTTGGTATCGATGAAACCCTGGTGACGTTTCGCCATGTCGTCGGGCATCAGCATCTCGATGCTCCGCCCGATCACGTCAGGAGCGGCATAACCGAAGATCCTTTCTGCCGCCTTGTTGAAGTCGCGGATCCGGCCGGCTTCGTCGATCGTCAGGATCGCATCGGCCGCGGTATCCAGGATCACCTTCAGGCGGCGCTCGCTTTCCCGGATCTTCGCCTCCTGTTCGCGCAGGCGGGTTATGTCGGTCTGGATACAGACGATACTGCCATCTTTCGTCCGGCGCTCGGCGACGCTCAGATGTCTTCCATTGGCAAGACGCAGCTCGATGGGGTTCTCGGGTGGATGACGGTGGCTGTTCATCCGGTCCGAGATCCATCGTTCCGGATCCCTGGCCGCACCGGCATCGACGATCTGGCGGCTCGCCACGCCGGCGCGCAGGATCTGCTCGAACGTTACGCCAAGCGGCGATGCGAAGGACGCCAACTGCGGCGTATCGAAGACGAAGTTCTGGTTGTAGAGCGACAGCCTGTCTTCCGGGTCATAAAGCGCGAAGCCTTCGGATATGCTGTCGATGGCTTCGCGAAGGCTTTGCCGCGCAGTCCGCAGCCCTTCTTCGGCCCGGCGCTGGTCCGTTATGTCGGTGCCGACGCTCTGGTAACCGATGATCCTGCCGGCGGGGTCCGCCAGTGCTACGTTGCGCCAGCGGATCCAGCGCAGTTCTCCGGCGTTGTTGATCAAAGCGTTCTCGTTGCAGAACCCGGCCGGATTCGAACTATCCTGAATCCGGCTCCGCTGGAACAGACCCAGGACCCTTTCCCGGTCCAGATCCGGCAGCGAATGGGCGAAGCGGGTGCCGATCAGCTCATGGGCAGGCCGGCCCATGGCGCGCGCATAGGCGACGTTGACATAGGTCAGGGTGGTATCCGGCAGGAACCGTGAGATCAGGTCCTGCTGCTGGTCCAGCACACCGCGGTAGAGCTCATGGGTTCGCAGCAGATCCTGTTCCGCCCGTTTCTGCTCCGTCACATCGGTGACGGTTCCCATCAGGCGGACGATCCGGCCCATGGTGTCGAACAGCGGCACCAGGGCCACGCGCAACCAGCGGTGAGTGCCCCGCAGTTCCAGTTAGTGCTCGTACTCCAGCGTTCCACGCAGCCGGACACAGTTCCTGCACCGCTGTTCCAGCGCCGCCGCTTGCGCCGGACTCAGGACTTCCGACGGAGTCCTGCCCAGCACCGCCGGTGTGAACAACCCCGTGATTTCTTCCAGACGGCCGTTGAGGGCCGCATAATGGAACAGGTCGTCGTCCATTACGTCCATCGCGAACGTTGGAACGCCGATGGTCTGGATTATCCTCAACAGATCGTTCTGGGAGCAGGTCGCCAGCATCTTTCTCGTTGATCTTCTTCGATTTGCTCGCAGGCAGGATGGTGCGTCGGGGGGCCGCCGCGACGCCGCGGCGATAGTTTAGAGCGCCGCATATTGCCAACTGATGTATAACGAAGGGAATATTGTAGTTTTTGATACGATGCCGCTTAGCTTTTCGCCATCCGTCATCCCGATGTTCAGACTGAAAGGTACAGGTTGGCCGGTGGAAATCACGATGGGGTGACCGGGGCGGGCGGCATCGGCGCGGCCGAGCTCTTCGACCGCGCCAAGGCCCATCTGCTGGATCGCGACACGGCAGCGGCGGACCGGCTGATTCGCCAAGCCCGCCTTCAGGCGCCGGACGATCCGGCCATGGCATATCTGCATGGCCTTTGCCACACCATGGCAGGTGCTCCGGCCGATGCGTCAGAGGCTTTCGAAACATCGCTCCGGCTCGATCCGGACAATGGCGATACTGCCCTTCTGCTCAGCCGCGCCCTGCGCCAGTCAGGTAGACCGGCCGATGCGGCGCGGGTCGCCGCCGACCTGATCCGGCGCCATGCCGGGTCCCCCGGCCTGATGAACGAAGTGGCGGCCGACCTGCTGGAGCAAGGAGACGAGCCGGCTGCGGCATCCCTGCTCGAGCAGGCGCTGACCCTGGCACCCGACGATCCCGGCGCCCTCCATAACATGGGAATCGCCTGTGCCCGCCTGGGCAGCCTGGAACGGGCGGAGAAGATGCTGCGGCGGGCGCTGGACCGCCAGCCGGCCGGCTCTCCCGCAGCCTGGGCGTCGCTCGCGGCGCTGGCGGGAGTGCTGGCGACGCGGGGCTTCCCCGACGAGGCGCTGGAGATAGCGCGGACCCTGATCGGCCAAGGCCGGGAACCGGTGCATGCCTGGACGGTGATCGGCACGGCTGCGGCACGGCGGCGACAGGGCGGGGACGCGGTCGCCGCCTTCCTGGAGGCGGAACTTCTGGAACCGGACAATCCGAACGTGCTGTCCAATCTGGCAACCGCGCTCGACGATGCCGGCCGGACGGAGGAGGCGACCGTACGCTGGGACCGGCTTGCCCGGAAGGGACATGCCGAAGCGGGAGCCAGGATCCGGCTGCGCGCCGGGACACCCGGACCGGGCGAGGCGATCCGCCGGCTGTTCCCGCTGACCGGTTCGCTGCCGGAAGGCGGCGGAGCGATCCAACTGGCGGAGGTCGATCTCTGCGTCGATCAGTGGCACCTGATCGACGGCGACAGGATGGCGCTCGACCTCGTCTTCACGCCTCCGCTCGGCAAGGACAACTTCGTCCTGTTGCCGGGCAAGGGCATGGCGCTGGTTCGGGACGACCTGCCGCGCCGCCGTGTCGACCGGCCGGTCGAGTTCCTGGGGGGAACCGGCAACTATTATCACTGGATGCTCGATACCCTGCCTCGGCTGGACGCCATCGACGATGGGGACCGGCTGCCGCTGCTGGTCAGCCGCGACCTGTCGGCGTTTCATCACCGCACATTGGACCTGATGGGCGTCGATCCCGCCCGGCTTATGACGCCGGCCGACACTCCGGCCCTGGTGCGGTTCGCCCGGCTGAGGATTTCCGGTCTGGTGCCGCGTCCGCGGCGGCCGGACGGGCAGATGGACTGGATGCTCCCGTCGGTGAGTGCCGATGCGGCGCGGAGGGTGCGGGAGCGTCTGACCCACGGCCTGCCGCAGGGTGGGGGCGGACCGCGCCGCATCCTGATCTCCCGGCAGGGATCGCTGTTCCGCCGTTGCGAGAACGAGGCCGCGGTTGCCGCGATAGCGGCGCGCCACGGCTTCGTGCCGGTCAGGCTCGAAGAGCTTTCATTCGACGCTCAGGCCGAACTCTTCAGCGGAGCGGAGATCGTCATGGGCGTTCATGGTGCCGGCTTCACCAACATGCTGTTCGCTCCGCCGGGAGCACTCCTGATCGAACTGCACCCCGCCGGGCATCTCCCGGTCTTCTACCGTCACCTGACCGGCCTGATGGGGCAGAGGCACAGGGCGATTCCCGGAACGATCACGCAGTCCCTGTTTCCATCGCTGGAATACAACTGGAACTTCCGGGTCGATCCGTCCGATGTGGATTTGTGTCTGGCGGAGTTGTGAAGGCGCGATCCCTCATCTCGATCAGTGATGCTGGCCGATCGACGCGACCATCAGGAACACGATCACGGCGCCGAAGACCATCCAGCCGACACGCGTCAGCCGGCGCCGAACGGCAGGGAACAGGATCGCCAATACGGCCAGGATCAGCAGCGTCTTGAACAGCATGGGGCGGATTGATGCACCCGCCATGGGGCCGCTGCAAGTTCTTTACGGTCTCCCGGCCTATCCGCCCCGCGACGGCAGTCCTTCATCTTGCCGCTACCTCGACCGCCTGCTTGATCCCGCGCCGCGCGCGGCTGCCGTGGGTAACCGAAAAAGCCCGCGTGATTTCGGCGCCGAACAGGAAGATCTGGGACGAATAGTAGACCCACATCAGCACGATCACCAGGGCGCCGGCGGCACCATAGGCGGAAGCGACGTTGCTGCTGCCGAGATAAAGGCTGATCAGCAGCTTGCCGATCGAGAACATCACGGCGGTGATGAACGATCCGAACCAGACGTCCCGCCATGGAATCCGGACATCGGGCAGCAGCTTGTAGATGATGGCGAACAGGGTCGTGATCACCGCGAGCGAGATCAGCAGGTTGACGACCTGCATGATGACGTCCAGGCCGGGCATGATCCCGGCAAGATAGCCGCTGAGCGCCGTCAGGCCGGCACTGACCACCAGCGACACCAGGAGCAGGAAACCGATCGCGCCGATCAACGACAGGCTGAGCAGCCTCACCCGGACGAGCCAGACGATGCCGGGCTCCTTGGGAGGCTCGGTCTTCCAGATCACGTTGAGCGATGCCTGCAATTCGGCGAAGACGGTGGTGGCGCCGACGATCAGGGTGACGACGGCGACCACGGTCGCGATCGTACCGGAAACCGGCTGGCCCGCGCTGGCGATCATCGCCTGAAGTGCTGCTGCGCCTTCGCGCCCCATCATTCCTTCCAGCTGACCCATCAGCGCGCCCTGGGCGGCTTCCGCGCCGAACACCAGACCCGCGACCGCGATGATCAGGAGCAGCATCGGCGCCATCGAGAACAGGGTATAGAAGGCGATGGCGGCGCCCATGCTGGCGGCCCTGTCATCGAGCCATCCATTGAAAGCGGTCACCAGGATCCGCCATACCTTGGCAAACGGCATGTCCAGCCTCGTTGCATATGGTGAATCAGACGTTTGCAACGGTTCAGCCATGAAAAAGTCCCCGGAGACGAGGAAACTCGTCTCCGGGGAAATCGATCAGGCGTCGTTCTTCAGGCGTCGTTCTTCAAGCGCCGTTCTTCAAGCGCCTCGTTCAGATATCCCGCTTCGGCGTCACCGTGGCGTCGCCATCGAGATCGACCGCGCGGTCGACGCCGGTCCGCTTGGCGCCTGCGCGCTCGACTCCGGTGGTGTTCTCGACATCCACTTCGGTGCGGCGGACGGTATCCGAGATATTCTCGGTCCGCTCGGTGACGTCCTTGCTGACGACCACTTCCTCGACGACCCGGGCTGTTTTGGCGACAACCGCTTCTTCATCCGTCTCGGTCAGTTCGATCGTCCGCTCCCGGAAAGCGTCCGCAGTGACGTCGGCCGGGCGGTTCACCGCGCGGCGCTCCACATTGATGGTCTCGTCGCGCAGGCTCACGCTTTCCTGGACCGGCGTTTCTACCACGTAGCTGCGGACCCGCACGCCGCCGCGCTCGATTTCGCGCTTGCCGACCGAAAGCTGCTCCTCGACGATCGGGATCACCGTTTCGTCGCCGCTGCGCGTGTGGCCGGTGCCGATGCCCGTACCGCCGGTCAGGGTCGAGGTTTCATTGGTGCTGCGCATTGAGCCCGCCGCTTCCGTCAGGCCCGTTCCGGTGTAAGGACCGGCCGACTCGTCATACTTGCTCCAGCCTTCGGTCCGCCACTGCGAACCGCGCTCGTCGATGTCGACCGGGCGGTAGTTGCTCATGATTTCCAGCCCGCGGTCGACGTTGTCATCGGCCAGGCGGGCGATCACCAGGCTGCCGCCGCGGCGCACGCCTTCGGCATAAACATGGGAGTCGTTTTCCGGAACGCCGGCGCGGCGCAGCCGGCCCATGATGCCGTCGGAGACTGCCGACGAAGCGGTGGTCGTGCCTGTTTCAGACATGGCGCCCAGCGGAGTCCCGACTGCGCCGGGAGCGCCTGCCGCCAGGGACGAGTCCGTTACTTCGGTCCCGCTCCAAGCGGTACGGTCGGTACCGATGGAACTGTTGTCGACGACTTCCGTATCCGTGAAACCGGCGGACGACAATTCGGTATTGACGGTTTCGGCGTCTGAAATGCTATCGTAAAGAGCGACAACTGTCTTAGTCATATCTTCTATCATCCTTCTTGAGGAGTTTCTGTCCGGTCGCGGTCCGAGGCGGCATCACGCCGCTCTACGACGACCTCCTGCGACCGAAGTGTTACGTTCTGGCGGAACTGAGTGACGACCCTGCGCCGATGCACATGGATTTCCTCGACCAGGAACAGCCGTTTTTCGACAACCAGCCTTTCCTCAACAACTGGAATGATCATTGTGTTGCCGTCGTTCCGGACATCCGGCGCGGTATCGATTACTTTCCCGACGGCAATCCGCTCGACTTCGACTTCCATCGATTCAAGCGGCTGCTCGATCAGTTCCGTCCGCTCGCGCGCTATCGTACGGACGCTGACGCGGTCGCCTTCCACACGCCGTTTGCCGACTTCGAGTTCTTCTTCGATAACCGGAACGCTAATATTCTCGATCTGGTCTTCCGGTGTGCCGGCCATGCTGCGGGTCCGATCAGAACAGATAAAGCAGGGCGAGGATTATCAGCACCACCACGACGGCAGGGATGATCCAGCGCGCCGGCGATGCCGCGGTGGCGGCGCTTGCCGTACGATTTGCATCTCCAGCCGTGGTGGTTCCGGTCTTCAATGGCGAGGCGCCGGCTGGCGAAGCGCTGGTTGACGATGTAGTGGAAGCGGTCGTGGTATCCCGGTCGGTTGAATAAACACCGATCTTGTCCGGGTTGCTACCACGTGACGAGGTATCGTTTGTATTCGTCACAGGGGCGATCCTCTCGTGATTGTCCGACATATCGTGCAAACACAACAGGCCGTATTCAAATAGATCACGGAGACTTAATAGAGACTTTTTATACCGATAGATCGGGTAATGACTGCCGGACACTTCCGTCAGGTATATGAATGCGAACGGCCCGGAGAAGCTTCCGCTTCTCCGGGCCGTTCGATGGACCTGCTGTTCGGTTGGCCTTCGTTTCCCGATCCATCCTCGTCCCTTCCGGAAGGAGCGGGACTATGGGGCCGGGAAAGGAACCGGCGCCGCGTTTTTATGGCGGCGCCAATCCGACGCCCGCGCCGGAGACTGCTCTCCGGCGCTAAACAGGGGCGTTCCTGAAAGCGCTTGGCGGCGGTCAGCCGTTGAGCGTGTCCTTCAGGCCTTTGGCCGCCGAAAACTTCGCCTGCTTCGACGCGGCGATGGTGATCTTCTCACCGCTCTGGGGATTGCGTCCCTCACGGGCTGCACGATCAGCCACGCTGAAGCTGCCAAAGTTCGGGACCTTGACCTCGTCGCCAGCCGCCAAAGCCTGGGCGATGACGGTGAATGCGGCATCTACCGCCTTGCCGGCATCTGCCTTCGTCTGCCCGGTCTGGTCGGCCACGGCGGCCACGAGTTCGGCTCGATTCATGGTGCTCCTCGATAATCACTGGTTTC
>NZ_JCACHA010000658.1:0-13762 GCF_059503625.1 Skermanella sp. | reverse complement strand
TGAGCGCGGTGCTAATTGGAACCAAGCATCTCATTCCCCGCCAGCCCGATCAAACCGTCAGATCGCCATGCCGCCACGCTCTCCAGCCACCAAGGCCTTGGTTTTCAATGCGCGAGAGACAGGACGGAACGGGCGCTTCGGCAGAATGCCGGCGATTTCGAAAATTCAACGCTTGACAGCGCTTGCGCCATGCGCCTGAATGTCCGGACAAAGTCGGCCGCCACCTAGCCGGCACCAATAAGAACCATGATGGGAGAAAGCGATGCCCTTAGACGAGGCGTCATCCCGAAGCTCGACCATTTCCAGCACGCTCGCGGATTTCGCGGCCGGCCTGACCTGGGACGGCATCCCCAAGGACGTTCGCATCCGCGCCGTCCATCACATGCTCGACGCCGTCGGCATCGCCCTGGTTTCCGGCACCTACGACTTCGCCCACCGTACCCTGACGGCGCTGTCCGGACTGTCCGGTGCTGCCGATAAGTCGGTCGGCGTGATCGGCCGGCCGGTCCGGCTGGCGCCGCGCGACGCGGCCTTGGTCAACGGCATCCTGTGCCACGGCCTCGACTTCGACGACACGCACCTGGGCGGGGTGGTCCATCCGACGGTCAGCGCCCTGCCCTGCGCGCTGTCGGCCGGCGTCCAGGCGGGTTCCAGCGGCGAGGATCTGATCGTCGCCTATATCCTGGGGATCGAGGTCGCGGCCAGGCTCGGCGCGGTCGCCAAGGGTGGTTTCCATCAGGTCGGATTCCACCCGACCGGACTGGTCGGGACCTTTTCCTCCGCCCTGGTCGCCGGCAAGCTGTTCGGCCTGTCTGCGCGGGAACTGACGCAGGCCCAGGGCATCGCACTCAGCATGGGCGCCGGCAGCCTGGAGTTCCTGGAGGACGGCGCCTGGACCAAGCGGATGCACCCGGGCTGGGCGGCATCGTCCGGGATCACGGCGGCGGCCCTGGCGCGGGAGGGCTTCGTCGGGGCCGCGGCGCCGTACGAGGGGCGGTTCGGCCTGTACAACGCCTATCTCGGTCCACGCGCGGCGGAAGCGGATCTGGCGCTCGCCACGGCGGAACTGGGCGACCGCTGGGAGCTGAACCACACCGCCATCAAGCCGTTCCCGGCCTGCCACTTCACCCATGCCTGCATCGACGCCGCCATCCGGCTTTCGCCCGGTATCGACATCGGCAGGATCCGCCGCATCCGCGCCCTGGTGCCGGCGGAGGTCGTCAAGACGGTGTGCGAGCCGGTCGCCAGCAAGAAGCGGCCCGCCAACTCCTACGATGCCCAGTTCAGCATCCCCTATCTGGTCGCGGTCGGGCTTCTGCATGGCCGGATGGGCCTGGGCGACCTGGAACCCCATATGCTGAGCGATCCCGAGCTGCTGGCGCTGGCGGCCAAGGTCGATTACGAGGTCGATCCGAAATCGGGCTTCCCGCGCCACTACTCCGGCGAGGTCATCGTGGAGATGGCCGGCGGCCAGACGCTGAGCCATCGCGAGCAGATCAACCGCGGCGCTCCCGACCGGCCCCTGACCAACGAAGAGATCGTCGAGAAATACCGGATCAACGCGGCACTGGCGGTCTCGCCGGATCGGAGCCGCGCGGTGGAAGCCGCCGTCCTGTCCTGCGCCGAAACCGATGCGGCGACCCTTTCGGCCAGTCTTACGGCCTGACGAACATTAGGAGTTTGCGACGACATGACCGCCGCCCCCCTCAGCAGCAATCCGGCCGGCAACCTAGCGGGTGATCTGGCCGACCGGCTTGACCAGGAACGCATGATCCTCGACAGCATCGGGCGCTTCCTGGACCGCGACGTCAAACCCTATGCCCAGCACCTTGAGCATGACGACATCTATCCGACCGAAATCGTCGGCAAGATGAAGGAACTCGGCCTGTTCGGCGCCACCATCCCCGAGGAATACGGCGGCCTCGGCCTTGCCCCCAGCACCTATGCCGCCGTGATCGAGCGGATCTCGCGGGTCTGGATGTCGCTGACGGGCATCATCAACTCGCACCTCATCATGGCCCATGTGGTCAACAAGATGGGGACGCCGGAGCAGCGCGCCCGTTTCCTGCCGCTGTTCGCCGCCGGCGAGATCCGGGGCGGCCTGGCGCTGACCGAACCGGACTGCGGCACCGACCTTCAGGCGATCCGCACGACGGCCCGGCGCGACGGCGACGACTACGTGATCAACGGCACCAAGACCTGGATCTCCAACGGGATCGAGGGGTCTTGCTTCGCCCTGCTGGTCAAGACCGACACCGCGGCCCAGCCGCGCCACAAGGGCATGACGATGTTCCTGGCGGAGAAGCGGCAGGGCTTCCGCGTCAGCAAGAAGCTGGAGAAGCTCGGCTACAAGGGCATCGACAGCGCCGAACTGGTGTTCGAGGACTACCGCGTTCCGGCCGACTGCCTGATCGGCGGCAAGGAAGGCACCGGCCTCCAATGCGCGATCTCCGGCCTTGAGCTTGGCCGCGTCAACGTCGCGGCGCGCGGCGTCGGCGTCGCCCAGGCGGCGCTGGACGAATCCGTCAAGTACAGCCAGCAGCGGACCACCTTCGGCAAGCCGATCCACGAGCATCAGGCGATAGCGCTCAAGCTGGCCGATATGGCGACCCGCACGGAAGCCGCCCGGCTGCTGGTGCGCAAGGCCGCAGAAGCACTGGACCGGGGCGACCGCTGCGACATGGAAGCGGGCATGGCCAAGCTGTTCGCCAGCGAAGCCGCCATCGAGAACTCGCTGGAAGCGCTGCGCATCCACGGGGGCTACGGCTATTCCAAGGAATTCATCGTCGAGCGGCTGTACCGCGACGCTCCGCTGCTGGCTATCGGCGAAGGCACCAACGAGCTTCAGCGGCTGATCATCGCCAAGCGCCTGATCGAGCAGAACCCGATATGACCGGCACCCCTTCGTCCCAGCCCCATGCGGCCGAACCGGCGGCGCTGCCGCTTGCCGGCGTGACCATCGTCGCGGTCGAGCAGTACGGCGCCGGCCCTTTCGGCACCATGCTGCTGGCCGATCTCGGCGCCACCGTCATCAAGATCGAGAATCCCGCCGACGGCGGCGATGTCGGGCGCGCCGTCGGCCCGCACTTCTTCGGTCCCGGCGACAGTCACTTCTACCAGTCGTTCAACCGCAACAAGCGCAGCATCACACTGAACCTGAAGAAGCCGGAAGCGCGGGAGATCCTGCACGACCTCGTCCGCCATGCCGACGGCGTCCTCGACAATCTGCGCGGCGACCAGCCGGAAAAGCTGGGGCTGACCTACGACGCGCTGAAGTCGGTCAATCCCCGGATCGTCTGCGCGCATCTGTCGGCCTATGGCCGGACGGGGTCGCGGCGGTCGTGGCCCGGCTACGACTACCTGATGCAGGCGGAGGCCGGATACCTGAGCGTGACCGGCGAGCCGGATGGGCCGCCGACCCGGTTCGGCCTGTCGATCGTCGACCTGATGACGGGGCAGATCTGCGCCTTTGGGCTGCTGGCCGGCATAACCGGCGCCCGCGCCACCGGCATCGGCCGCGACGTCGACGTTTCGCTGTTCGACGTGGCGCTCCACAACGTCAACTATCTCGCGACGTGGTATCTCAACGCCGATCACCTCCAGGGCCGCGAGCCGCGCGGCGCCCATCCTTCCCTCACCCCCAGCCAGCTCTACCGGACGCGGGACGGCTGGATACTGATCATGTGCAACAAGGAGAAGTTCTGGCCGATCCTGGCGGAAAAGCTGGGCCGTCCGGAATGGGGGACCGACCCTGCCTTCGCCACTTTCAAGGCCCGGCTCGCCAACCGCGCGCAACTGACCGAACTGATGGACGAGGCGCTGTCCCACCGCACCACGACGGAATGGATATCGGTCTTCGGCGGCCAGATCCCGGCGGCCCCGGTGCTGGATATCGGGCAGGCGCTGAACAATCCCTTCGTCGCCGAAAAGGGCAACATCGCGGAGTTCGCCGGCCACGGCGACGCCTCGGGACGGCCGCTCAGGATGCTCAAGGGACCGTTCCGCCTGTCCGACGCCGAACTGCCGACCCGGCCGGCGCCTGAAATGGGCGAAGCCAGCACGTCGATCCTGTCCGAACTGGGATATAGTGCCGATCGTCTCAAGCATTTAAGAAAGATCGGTGTTCTTTAACATCTTCGCCGTCCTGGAGGACGGTGATTTCCGTCTTCTGGAGGGCGATGTTCCGCCCCGACCGCAGAATGTTGAGAGCCGCATTGGTGTCCCGATCATGCAGAACGCCGCAGCCGCCACAGAGCCACGATCTCACTCGCAGACCTTCCACCCCTCTCGGCGCGCCTGCGCGGGAGCCGCAGCAGGAACAGGTCTGTGTACTGTACCGCTCGTTCGTTCGGACGAACACAGCCCGATGCCTAATGGCCTTGTACTCGAGCAGGGAGCGAAACGCGCTCCAGCCCGCATCCAGGACGGACTTCGCCATCCGGGTGCGGGCCAGGGCCGCGCTGTTCACGTCACCGACGCAGATCAGGGCGTTGTCCCGGACTATGCGGGTGGACTGTTCGTGGAGGAAGTGCCGCCGCTGGGCCGCCACCTTCCGATGGATTTTGCGCGCCAGCGCCTTGCAGCCCGCCCGCTGGGCGCGGGCCAGTTTCTTCGCCGCCTTGCGGAGGTGACGCGGGTTGGTGATCTTCTCCCCTGTGGACAGAACCGCAAGGTCCTTGAGGCCGAGATCGATGCCGATCTCCCCGGCTCCGGTCGGAAGATCGTCGGCGACGTCGCAGACGAGGTTCAAGTACCAGCGCCCCTCGGCATCCTGGCTGAAACTGCCCGAGCGGATCTCCGCCGGGATCGGCCGCGACAGCCAGAGCCGGTACTCCTGCCCGAGGAACGTAACGCTGTCGCCGTTGACCTTGAGCGGTCGGCCGCACTGGAAAGGCACCCACCCGAGAGACCGTTTCGGCCCATGGCCCGTCCGCCAGCGCGGACGCCGCTTTGCCTTGTCGCGGCTGACGGCGAACTGTTTGCACACGGCTTGGACGGTGTCGCTGTGCAGTCCGAGTTCCCTGGCGGCCCCGCCGGTCAGCCTAATCAGGTCGAAACCGCTCGGCCAGGGCCGGTTCAGCCTGCGACTGTCGTTCTGTATCCCGCCGCAGTAGTTCCAGACGAGATTGACCGCCCTCGCCATACGGGCAAGGCGCCGGCCGGTCGTGGCGTCCTTGATGCGGTAGCGATAGGTCAGGGTCATGCCCGAAGGCTAGTTGGCCCCGGAATGGCATGCAAGACTTCCGACGCGGCAGGCACAGCGTATAGCTACTCGCAGCCCACCTGGTCCGCGTCACGCAGCACCGGTGCTGCGTGCTTGACAATGCCGCACCGGACTGGCTACGGCATCGCGTCAGAAAAATATGCCGAACGTTGGATTGCACGCCGCTCGCCTGCGTCGGCACAGCGGATCACATCCACGCGCTCGTCAATGCTCCGCCGAAATTGTAGGCCTCGGTTCTCGTCAATGCCCTCAAAGGGACGTCCAACAGTCTGCTCCGACGGAAGCGTCCGCACACCGCTGACAACTACTGGAACAACGTTTCGTGGTCTCCCTCATATTTTGCCGCCAACACAGGAGAGGCAACTCGTGAAATCGTCGAACAGTATGTCGATAGCCAGCGCCGTGCCTCCTCTCCGCCCTGAGCGGCGCGATCTCCGGCGCGGTGTCCCGCAATGACCAATCCTGCGCCCCAGCCTTCCCCCGAGATCCCCCGCTACCAGGAGATCGTCAGCATCCTGCTGAAGGAGATCGAGCAGGGCGCCTATCGGCTTGGGGCGCGGATGCCGACCGAGTTCGAGCTGTGCAGCCGCTTCGACGTCAGCCGCTACACGGTGCGCGAAGCGATGCGCAAGCTGGAGGACATGGGATTGGTTTCGCGCCGGCCCGGCATTGGCACGATCCTGGCGGCGACCACGGCGGACGGCCGCTACGCCAATTCGATCAACTCCCTGGACGAGCTGATGCAGTATGCCAGCGACACCCGGATGGAAGTGCTGGGTACGGAGCTGATCGAGGCCGACGAGGAACTGGCGGCCCTGATGAACTGCGAACCGGGAACGCCGTGGTACAGGATGGACGCTCAGCGCTGGGCGTCCGACACCCGGAAGCCGTTCTGCACGACGACGCTGTGGGTGCGCGGCGACTTCGCCGGCATCGTGCCCAGGATCGGCAAGGAGCAGCGGGCGGTCTACCGCATGCTCGAGGAAGCCCACGGCGTCACGATCCGGGAAGTGCTTCAGGACATCGAGGGCATCGTGCTGGACGACCGCACCGCCGCGACGCTCGACGCCCCGGCCGGCTCGGCGGGGCTGAAGATCACCCGGCTCTATCTGGGCACCGACGGACAGGTGTTCGAAGGCTCCGTCAATATCCATCCGACCGGCCGTTTCCGCTATTCGATGAGGCTCCAGCGCCAGGACAATCCGTCCGGCCGGCGCAAGGGCACCCGAGACTGAAAACGCCGCAGATGAGGGAGAAACTTCATGACTGATCCATCCCCCGCAGCCGGCCTGATCCGGAACTGGCACGGAATTTCCCTCACCGATGCCGATGCGGCGCTGGCCGATGCGGCACTCGACCGATCGCTCGCCGCCTTGAAGGCCGCCGGCGCCGGCCAACTGGGCTTCGACCAGGAAACGAACCGCTTCGGCATCCTCCTTGCCGACGCCGGAGAGCGGTCTTGAGCGTCGCCGATCCCTGGGCCTTGTCGCTCTGCAAGGCTGCCGATGCCGTCCGGTCGGGACGGATCAAGGCGGAGGCCCTTGCCGAAGCCTGCCTCGACCGCATCGAACAGGCCGGCTATCTCAACTGCGTCGTCGCCGCCGACCGCGACGCGGCACTGGAAAGCGCCCGCGCCACAGACCGCGCCATTGGGCAGGGACGCGATCCCGGCGTCCTCGGCGGCGTGCCGCTCGCCCACAAGGACATGTTCTACCGCAAGGGCCGGGTGACCGAATGCGGCTCCATGATCCGGCGGGACTTCGTGCCCGACGCGACGGCGGCGGTCCTGGAGCGGCTGGACCGGGCGGGCGCCGTCGATCTTGCACGGCTCCATATGGCGGAATTCGCGATGGGGCCGAGCGGCCACAACGCCCATCTCGGGCGGTGCCGCAACCCGTGGAACCCCGACCACATCACCGGCGGCTCGTCGAGTGGTTCTGGCTCGGCGGTCGCAGCCAGTCTGGCGTTCGGAGCGCTCGGTTCCGATACCGGCGGTTCCGTCCGGCTGCCGGCCGCGATGTGCGGGGTGGTCGGTCTGAAACCGACCCAGGGCCGCGTCAGCCGCTACGGCAGCATGCCGCTGTCGGACTCGCTGGACTGCATAGGGCCGCTGGCGCGGACGGTGCGCGACGTCGCCCGGCTGATGGGCGTGCTGGCAGGCGCCGACCCGCGCGATCCCGGCACGCTCGCAGCCCCGGTGCCCGACTACGAGGCGGCGCTGGATGGAACTTCCGCCGGACGCCTCGACGGCGTCCGGATCGGGTTGCCGACCAGCTTCTATTTCGACGGCCTGGACCAGGAGGTCGCGGAACTGGTGGATGCCGCACGGCGCAAGCTGGAGAGCCTGGGCGCCAGCGTCGTCGATGTTGACATTCCCGACCACCGGCAGCTTGGCGAGCTTGCCGGCGTCGTCTTCACGCCGGAAGCGGCGACCCTGCATCTGCCGTGGCTGCGAGAGCGGCCCGGCGACTACGGCGAACAGGTCCGTGCCCGCCTGCTTCAAGGCCTGGTCCTGCCGGCGACGGCCTATCTCCAGGCCAGGGCATTGCGCGGCGAGATGCTCGGCGCCATGGTCGACGGGCCGCTCCGGCACTGCGACGCCCTGCTGGCGCCGGTGCTGAAGCACCCGGTCCCGACGGGAGCCGAAACCGATGTCGGCGCCGGTGCGGGAATGGCGAAGGTCGTCGGCGGCCTTGCCGAACTGACCCGGCCGCTCTCCTACCTGGGGCTGCCCGGCCTGTCTGTTCCGGCCGGCTTCACCGCCAACGGTCTGCCGACCGCCATCCAGCTGATCGGCAAACCGTTTTCCGAAGGGGAGCTGCTATCCATCGGCCATGCCTATGAGCTGGCATCCGGATGGACGCGAGAAGCACCCTCTCTCCGTTCCCGAACCTGATACCGAGCAACAAGCAAGTTCCTGGGGAGGAACACAGCAACAAGAGGATGCCATGACGGGAATAACGAGACCGGAAGCCCCTGCGGCATCCGGCGATACCCTGGCTCATGCCGACAGGTCCGAACAACCCACCGGAAAGTATACCCTGCCGCGCCCGTGGATCTGGTTCGAGGACAAGGTCCTGCTCAACGTCGCCAGCCTGTTCATGGCCGCCGCGATGGGTGTGATGTTCTACGAGGCGTCCAGCCGTTCCCTGTTCAGCGAGAGCCACTGGTGGGCGGAGGAGCTGGTCCGCTTCCTGGTCGTCTGGAGCGTCCTGCTGGGGCTGAGCGCCGCCAGCCGCGACCACCATTTCATCCGCATGGAGCTTCTGATCCAGCGCCTGCCGCGCGGGGTCCGGATGGGACTCAACTGGCTCAACTGCGTGCTCGGCACGGCGTTCGCGTCGGTGCTGGTCTACGCCGGCTGCGTCGAGGTCATGCATCTGCACCGGATCGGCATGATGACGGAATCGAGCCTGGACCTGCCGCTTTGGCAGGTGCGCCTGATCATGCCGCTGGGCGGCTTGCTCTATATCGGCTATTTCGTGGGAGCGGCCCTGCACCTGCTCCACGGCGTCGATCCCTTCGAGACCGAGGAGCTACGCTGAAATGACCGTCGCCTTGGCAATCCTGGCCCTGCTGGCGCTGATCGCCGCCGGCATCCATGTCGGCATAGCGTTGGGCATCATCGCGGCGGGGCTGATGCTGTTCAGCTTCAACATTCCGGCCGTCCTGATCGCACAGACCGCCTGGGGCTCGATCGACAGCTACGCGCTGGTCGCCATCCCGTTCTTCATCTTTTCCGGCAACCTGATGTCGCAGGGCAACCTTGCCCTCGTCATCATGAACCTCGTCGCCTCGGTCGTCCGCTGCTTCAAGGGCGGCGTCGCCCTGGCGCTCGCGGTTTCCAGCATGTTCTTCGCCGCAGTCAACGGCTCCTCGGTCGCCTGCGCCGTGGCGCTCGGCCCGGCCGCCGTCAAGCTTCTTCCGAATGAGGGCTACGACGCCCGCTTCTCCGCTTCCCTGATCGCCGTCTGCGGCACGCTCGGGCTGATGATCCCGCCGTCGCTCAGCTTCATCCTGATCGGCAGCATCGTCGGCATGCCGATCCCAGACCTGTTCATCGCCGGCATCGTGCCGGGACTGCTGGAGCTGTCGCTGCTGGCGCTGGGTACCGTCCTCATCAGCCGCCGACGCGGCTACGGCATCGTCCAGGACCGGCCGGACTGGGCCGGCTTCCGCAAGGCCCTGCCGTCGGCCAGCGGCGCGCTGCTGATGCCGGTGCTGATCATCGGGACGATCTATGCCGGCCTGTTCACCCCGACCGAGGTTTCGGCCTTGGCCGCCATCTACGCGGCGCTGCTGGTGCTGGTGGTCTACCGGACGGCCGATGTCTTTGCGATCTGGCGCACGCTCCGGGAGTCGGTCAAGCAGACCGTCATGATCTACGGCATCCTGCTGGGCTCCGGCCTGCTGACAGCGATGCTGACGCGGCTCGGACTGGCGGCCGAACTGACGCGCTTCGTCAGCGAAGCCGACGTGTCGCCTTTCGTCTTCCTGCTCACCGTCAACATCCTGCTGATCATCGTCGGCATGTTCCTGGACGGCGTGTCGATGATCGTGCTGCTCAGCCCGATCCTGTTTCCCCTGTCCAACGCCGTCGGGATCAACCCGATCCACTTCGCGGTCATCATGACGGCCTTGGTCGAGATCGCGACCCTGCCCCCGCCGGTCGGCCTCAACCTGTTCGTCATGAGCAAGATCACCAAGATACCGGTCCACGAGATCATCCAGGGCGTGCTGCCCTTCTACGGTATCCGGCTGTTCGGGCTCCTGCTGATCAACGCGGTTCCGGCCCTGAGCCTGATGCTGCTTTGACATCGAAAAAAGGGAGGGCGGAAACCGCCCTCCCCTTCCCTGCTCCGTTCAGGTTTCGCGATATCAATTCGCCGAATACTTCGCCTTGATCGCTTCCATCTGCTGGGTGACTTCCGCGTAGCGGTCGCTGAAGGTGCTGCTGGCTTTCCTGGAAAGCTCGTGGAACTGCTCCCGCGAGGCATCGTCCACCGTCGAAAGCCTGCCGCCGGCCGCCAGCATCTTGTCCAGCACGTGCTTGTCGCTGTCGATCGCTTCCTGCCACTGCCGGCTCAGCATTTCCTTGGTGGTGTCCTTCACGACCTGCCTCAGGTCGTCCGGCAGGTCGGCCAGCCAGTTCTTGTCCACCAGCACGGAATATGTCAGCAGGCTCATCCCCGGCACGTAGCTGGCGACCTTGGCCGTCGTGCCGACCATTTCCCAGCCGCCGGCGGAGGTGTAGATGCCGTCGATGGCGCCCTGCATCAGGGCCGCCGCCATCTCGGTCGCCGGCATCGTGACGGGATTTGCGCCGAAGCGCCGCATGGTGTCCTGAAGCACGCGCCCGCCGGTCAGACGGATCTTCATGCCGCTCAGGTCCTTGGGCGTGTCGATCTCCTTGTCCTTGGCCAGGAACATCAGGTCCGCCGTCCGCATCAGGCCCAGCACCTCGATGCCGATATCCTCGACATACTTCGTCATCAGCGCCGCGATCTCGTCGGAAGCGCCGGGCTTCAGCATCACCTCGTCGGTGATCATGAAGGGAAGGTTTATCACGCCGTACTGAGGGGCCAGCGATTCCAGCTGGACGCTGACCGGCCAGACCATGTGGACCGCCCCGGTGCCCAGCGCGGCCACCGCCTCCTTGTCCTTCAGGAGGGTGCCGGCATGATAGATCTTCGGCACGATCCGGCCCCCGGAGCGCTCCTTGAGCTGGCCCGCGAAATGCTCCATGGCCTGCGCCGTCCAGTGGGTGGTCGCGATCTCGTTGGTCATGACCATTTCGTAAGTCTCGGCGCGGGCCGGAGCGGCGATCCCCGTCAGGCCCATCAATGCCGCCGCGGCGGCCCCGATCAGAAGAGTCCGTCTCAGCATGGCTTTCCTCCCATTGTTGGAAGACCGTTCCTTGACCGGAACGGCCCCACGTTTCTGCTGGCTGAATGCTATGTCCGGACAATCATGCTTGTAAAGAGTATTGTCCGGACAAATATGGTCAGGTGCTTTCCCGATGGGCGGCGCGCAGCAGGCCCAGGCTGACGATCATCAGCAATCCGGGAAAGATGAACATCGTCGTATAGCTGCCGACCACCGTGTAGAGACCGGAGAAAACCGTCGGGCCAACGGCAACCCCGGCAAAGGTGAAGGCGAGGGCGCCGCCGGTAGCCATGCCGACGGTGCCGGCCGGCGCCAGCCTAGCCACCTCCGCCAGAAAAACGCCGTTCCACCCGATGGCCGACAGGCCGAACCCCAGGAACAGCGCCACGACCAGCGATGCCGGCCACCCCGGATGCAGCACCGCCGTCAAGCCGCAGGCGAGGGCGGAGGTCACCGCGACCATGATCAGGACGCCGAGCGCGCTCTCCAGCCGGTCGGCGATCCAACCCCACACGATCCGCCCGACCACTCCCGCCGCCTGCGCCACCGCCGCCACCGTCCCAGCCAGCACGAGCGAATAATCCAGCTCGGTCACCAGCATCGTCACAAGGAAGCTGACCAGACAGAGCTGCAAGCCGGAGAAGCAGAAGGCCGTGACCGACAGCAGCCGTAGCGGGCGTGCCCGCCAGACCATCCGGGGACCCTCGGTCAAATCCGCCCGGATCGCTAGCCCCGGTTCCCGGTCGGTATCCCAGGATGCGCGCACCGGCAGGAGCAAAGCCGCCAGCACGGCGCCCACCGCACTGACCGCAAGCAGCGCGACTGGCCAGCCGTAGCCAACGGTCAGGCGCGGCAGGATCAATCCGGCGCAGATCCCACCCAACGGCACTCCGGTCTGCTTCAGGGAGAAGATCAAGTTGCGCCGATGCGGCGGCGTGAAGCGGAACAGCAGATGCGACGCGGCGGGGTTGGTCAACCCATATCCCAGGCCGATCAGCACCGAACCCAATGCCGCCAGAACGAGATAGCCACTTGCCGCGACCGCCGTTCCGGCTGCGCACAGCAGGAGCGCCAGCTGGCTTGCCCGCACGGCTCCCCATCGCCGGACCAGCGTCCCGGCCGGCACCGAACAGCAGGTCGCGGCGATGTAGGCGAGACTGATCTGCAATCCGATCAACTCCGCCCCGATCCCCAGCGACTGGGCGGCGGAAGGTGCTATCACCGAAAACGACAGCATGCCCATCGAAGCGATCGCCTGTACCAGGGTGACGGCTGCGAGGACCAATGCCAGCGGCGGCGTGTCGGCATCCGGTCCGGAAAGGGAAATCGGCGCCATGGCTCAGGCGAAAGCCCCGGTGCGTGCCGCCACCGCCAGGACCCGGTGCGCACCGAGCAGGATCGGCCGCTCGACCAGCTTGCCGTCCAGCAGCGTCACGCCTCCAGCGGCCCGGGTGGAAGCATCCACGATCCGCCGAGCCTGCGCCACGGCCGCGCCATCCGGCGTGAAGTGGCGGTTGATCGCGTCGATCTGGTTGGGATGGATGGCCGATTTGCCGGTGAAGCCGAGTTGAGCCGCCGCCGCGATCTCGCGGTCGTGGCCGTCCGGATCGTCCAGGCCGAGGAAGGGCATGTCGAGCGCATCGATCCCCGCACGGGCCGCCGCCCGGACGACATCGGCGCGGGCGTGGATCAGCGGCTCCCACCCGATGGCGACGCGAAGTTCTGCCGCCAGATCGGCGCCGCCGAACATCAGGAAGCTCATGCGCGGCGAAGCCTTGGCGATGCCGTATGCCGAATCCAGGCCGCTGATCGTCTCGATCACGGCGGCGAGACCGGTATCGTATCCGGCCTCGTCCATCAGGGCGTCGACCAGTTCGATATCGCCCTGCCCCTCCACCTTGGGCAGGAGAATGCCGCCCAAGCGCGGCTTGTGGTCGAGCAGCGCCGCCAGATCGTCAAGCCCGGCCCGCGTGCGCGGCGCGTTCAGCCTCAGATAAATTTCCGCCGCAGGTGCGCTGCCGGCAAGATCCGCCAAGGCGTCCAGGGCCTTTCGGCGCGCCGCCGCCTTCTCGGCCGGCGCCACGGCGTCTTCAAGGTCGATCACCACGACATCAGGACCGGCGGCCAACGCCTTCATGAAGCGCTCCGGCCGGTTGCCGGGAACGAACAGCAAGCTTCTCCGCACCGGAACGGAGGAAAGGCCCCCTCGGCTGGTTTCTTCGCTGGTCCGCATCATTGGCGTTGCCCTCCCCGGCTATACGTGTATGTTTGTCCGGACAAAAATGCGCCAAGCCGTTGCCCGGCGCAAGCCAAAGACGACAGGAGGAAACATGAACGCCGCAACCGGCAAGCGGGAACCCCGTCACATCGTAGCCACCTATGGCCGCTTTCTGGAAGATTTCGTAGTCGGGGATGTCTATGACCACCGGCCCGGCCGGACGGTCACCGAGGCCGACAACATCCAGTTCAGTCTCATGACGATGAACCAGCACCCGATGCACTGCGACCATGCCTTTGCGGCAAAAAGCGAGTTCGGCAAGCCGCTGGTCAACAGCGGGCTGACGCTCGCGATCGTGCTGGGCATGACCGTCAACGACGTCAGCGCCCAATCCGTCGCCAACCTTGGCTGGGACGAGATCAAGCTGACGGCGC
>NZ_JCACHA010000657.1:0-13800 GCF_059503625.1 Skermanella sp. | reverse complement strand
AAGGTTATTGGAACGCGAAGGACACAAGGTCGTCCTGACGCGCCACCCTGCCGTCGGGAGGGCCATCGCCCAAGCGACAGGGCACGGTTCCAGTGTCGCGGTAGAGGCCGTTCTGAATTCCCGGCGGCGCGGACATGATGTTCCATTCCGGGATGAATGGATCGGATTGGCGTCCACCCCGTATCATGTCGCGGCCTTCCTGGAGTCCCACGATCCGGGAAGCGCTGGCTTGGAGGAAATGACAGCCTTGGCCAATGCCTGGGAACGCTGTGCCCTGCCTCGCGCAAACTCGACCTTCCCGGAAAGCCAACGGGACAAACTCTGGCGTGATCTGTATCTCAACCTCGCTGAAAGGCACCTAGAGCAGAACGATCCGGTGCTGGCATGCCTCGCCGCGCTGGCCGGGTTGCGGAAAGGCCCAGGCGATCCCCTTCACCAACCCCTGCGCCAATTCGCCGATGTATTCGAGAGCGCTGGCACGATATCGCGAAACAGCGTCCTTGCCGGTAAAGCATCTAAGGTCCACTCGATGCTGACGGCAGTGGAAAAAGGCGTGCCGCCGAAAGCCGCAAAGACAAGACCGCCGCAGGGCGCCGTGCACAACAACGGTTCTTCCGCTATCGCGGATGCCCGGAAGGCTCTTGCCGACCTTGCTTCGTCACTCCCGGCATCGAGAAACTCTCCTGCATGGGCAAAAGATCTCCGCACCGGCGGTACGGCCCGCTTTCTGTAAGCCTCCACGTCCAGCAGGGACATGTTCCCGCCGCCAGTGCCGCCTCCACAATCACCCCAGCGCGAAATCGACCAGCAGCTTGACGTTGAGCGCCACGATCACGGCGGCGATGACGCCGGCGAAGATCACCAGCCATCTGGGTGCCACCAGTGCCCCCATCTTGGCCCGGCTCGACGTGAACGTCACGAGCGGAATGACGGCGAAGGACAACTGCAAGCTCAGGACGACCTGACTGAGGATCAGCAGTTGAGCCGTACCGGACTCGCCGTACCACAGCGTCACCACGGCGGCCGGCACGATCGCCACCAGCCGGGTGACCAGCCGCCGCAGCCAGGACGGCAGCCGGATATCCAGGAAGCCTTCCATGACGGCCTGACCCGCAAGCGTCGCCGTCACGGTCGAGTTCAGCCCGCAGCACAGCAGGGCGATACCGAACAGCGTCGGCGCGATGGCGGCCCCGAGCAGCGGGGCCAGCAATCCGTGCGCCTCGCCGATCTCGGCGACTTCGGTGCGTCCCGTGCCGTGGAAAGCCGAGGCGGCGAGGATCAGGATCGAGGCATTGATCAGCAGGGCGAACATCAGCGCCACCGTGGAATCGATGGTCGCGTATTTCAGCGCCTCCCGCTTCTCCGGGATCGATCCGCCATAGGCCCGCGTCTGCACGATGGCGGAGTGGAGGTAGAGGTTGTGCGGCATCACCGTAGCACCCAGGATGCCGAGCGCCAGATACAGCATCTCCGGATTGGTCACGATCGCCGTGGTCGGCGCGAAGCCCTTGATCACCTCGCCCCATTGCGGATCGGCCAGCGCGACCTGCACGCCGAAACAGATCGCGATGACCGCCAGCAGCGCCACGATCAGGGCTTCCAGGTAGCGGAACCCGAGCCGCTGAAGATACAGGATCAGGAAGACGTCCAGCGCCGTGATCAGCACGCCGATTTCCAGCGGAATGCCGAACAGCAGGTTGAGGCCGATCGCCGTCCCGATCACCTCCGCAAGGTCGGTCGCGACGATGGCGAGTTCGGCCAGGAACCAGAGGACGAGGGACACCGGACGCGGGTAGGCGTCCCGGCAGGCCTGCGCAAGGTCGCGCCCCGATGCGATGGCAAGACGGGCGCACAGCGATTGCAGCACGATGGCCATGATGTTGGAAACCAGCGCCACGACCAGCAGCGTGTAGCCGAAGCGCGATCCGCCGGCGATCGACGTCGCCCAGTTGCCCGGGTCCATGTACCCGACCGCGACGAGGTAGCCGGGGCCGAGGAACGCCGCAAGCTTGCGGGCGCCCGGACCGGAGCGCGGTACGGCAATCGTCCGGCTGACGTCCCCTAGCGGGGCATCCCCGCGCTCCCGGCGCCATCCGGTAAGCCTATCGCCGAACCGCTCGTCCTCGACAGGTTTGCTCACCGCCCATGAATCCATTGGATCTTCCACGCTTGCACTGACACCGGACCGACGATATTGCCTGATGCAAAACATATAGCCTGGGCTATAGTTCATTATTCCGCACCTGCTTTCAACATTTCGATGGGGTAGGGTGGCGCCGGGATTGGATGGAGAGGTGGCAGGCTTGGGAATGGGTCGGGGACAGGCAATGCCGGATGCGGACAGGCAGGCCGCCAACTTCCAGCGGGTCCGCGAAGCGCATCAGGTCGAGGTGGCCGAGGATTATGTCGAACTGATCGCCGATCTGATCGAGGCGACGGGAGAGGCGCGCGCGGCCGACATCGCCCGGCGTCTCGGCGTCTCGCATCCGACGGTGGTCAAGGCGATCGGCAGGCTGCAACGCGACGGGCTGGTGGAAAGCCTGCCCTACCGGTCGGTCTTCCTGACCGAAAGCGGCCGCGCGATGGCCGAGCGCTCCAAGCGCCGCCACGAAGTCGTCCTTGGTTTCCTCAAGGCCCTGGGTGTCGCCGACGAGACGGCGGAACGCGACGCCGAAGGCATCGAGCACCATGTCAGCGACGAGACCCTGTCCGCTTTCGAGCGCTTCATCCGCGACAGCCGGTAGCCGGGCCGGCAGCGCCGTACCACACCCACGGCGCCCGGCTTTCGGCGTAAGCGGTCAGGTGCCGGCAGCGGCCCGGATGACGCTAGCACCGCATGCGGCGAAAGCCTCGCAGTCCTCGTCGCTCGCGCGCCAGTCCGTCACCAGCGTCCAGCGGCACGGCAGTTGAGCCCAGGCCGACTGGTTGGAGCGCGACAGCTTTGTCGCATCGGCCAGCACGATCACCTCGCGCGCCTGTTCCATCATCAGCGACTTCAGCGCCACCTGATCCAGGCTCGCTTCGCACAGCCCGCGCCCTGCGACCACGCCGTCGGCGCTCAGGAACGCCTTGTCCGCCGTCAGCCGCCGCATCGCATCCATCGCCAGCGGACCGACGGTGCTCATGCTGGTGGTGCGCAAGGTTCCGCCCAGCACGACCACCTCCGTCTCCCGGGAGTCGGACAGGGTCGGCAGCAGGGCGAGGTTGTTAGTGATGATCCGGTGCCGGCGTCCCTTCAGCAGGCAGCCGAAGGCGGACACCGTGGATCCCGCGTCGAGGATGAGGATGTCGTCCCCGGCGACGAGCGCCAGCGCGGCCCTGGCTATCGCCGTCTTCTGCTCGCCGTTGACCGATTGCCGCTGGTTGAGGCTTTCTTCGGCCACAGGGTGCGCCAGCATGGCGCCGCCATAGGTCCGGCGGACGCCCTTGGTGCTAGACAGGTGCTGGAGGTCGCGGCGGACGGTGGATGCGGAAACGCCGAAGCGCCTTGCCAGGTCGTCGACATCGACCTCCCCGGTCCGCAGCGTCTCCAACAGGAGCGAACGCCGCTCTTTGCTGCGCATCGTCAGGCTTCCCCCATCGGATCGGGCTTATAGGTCCGGCGGGTGTCTATCATCGCGCCGCGGCTTTGGGAAGCTTGCCGCGGCGCTGATGTCTCCGGAGAAGATCAGGCGGCGGCGAGCCGCTTGGGCGCCAGATCGACCGCCTGCCTCAACGCTTCGATCAGGCTCCGCTCGTCCGCGATGCCCTTGCCCGCGATGTCGAACGCGGTGCCGTGATCGACCGAGGTACGGATCACCGGCAGCCCGACCGTGATGTTGACGCCGGCTTCCAGCCCCAGCACCTTGATCGGGCCATGGCCTTGATCGTGGTACATCGCCACGACGATATCGTAGTCGCCGCGTCCGGCCAGGAAGAACAGCGTGTCGGCGGGCAGCGGGCCATGGACGTTCCAGCCCTTGGCCTTGCAGGCCTCGACCGCCGGAATGATCTTGGCCGCTTCCTCGCCCCGTCCGAACAGGCCGTTCTCGCCGGCATGGGGATTGATGGCGCAGACGCCGATCTTGGGGGAGGCTATGCCCGCCTTGACCAGCGTATCCTGCGCCCGGCCGATCACCCGCTCCACCAGCCCCGGCTCGATGCGCTCGATCGCGTCGATCAGCCCGACATGGGTGGTCACGTGGATCACGCGAAGCTTCGGCGACACCAGCATCATGGAAACTTCCGGCGTGCCCGTCAGCATCGCCAGCATCTCGGTATGGCCGGGATACTTGTGTCCGGCGGCGTGCAGCGCCTCCTTGCTGAGCGGCGCCGTGCAGATCGCGTCGGCTTGGTCGGCCTCGACGATCCTGACCGCCCGCTCGATATACCGGAACGCGCCTTCGCCCGAGACGGGGGAGACCTGCCCGAAGGGATGGTCGGCGGGGATCAGCTTGAGGTCGATGCACTGCACCGCATCGGGTGCGAAGCGGGCCTGCGCCGGATCGTCCAGGCTGTCGACCCGCAGCGCCGTGCCGACGATCTTGCCGGCGGTCCGCAGGCGCTCGGCATCGCCGACCACCAGCGCATTGCACATCTCCTGCACCTGCGGTTGCGCCAGCGCCTTCATGATGACTTCCGGCCCGATGCCGGAAGCATCGCCCATGGTGATCGCGATCGTCGGACGGCTCATGCCAGTTCTCCCTTTTGTCTGATGGAACGCAGTCGTTCCGTTATCCGGCTCAAGCTTCCCCGGTCGCCGAAGGCTCCCGCCTTGGTGACGACGGGCAGCGAAACGTCGCCAAGCGTCAGCCCCAGGGAAACTCCGGGTTCTATTTCATCGGCGAGGCGGATGCCGTTCACCCCGAAGCAGCCGAGCAGCGCCGCCGCCGTCTCGCCGCCGGTGGCGGCCAGACCGCTCATATGGGGAACGGCGGGCTTCAGCGTCTCGGCAAGGGCCTCCGCCAGTTGCGGACCGATGCCGAGGTCCGGCTCGCCGCCCATGAGGATTTCGACAAGAACGTCGTCGCCGCCGTCCAGTCCCTCGGTCACGGCCCGCGCAAGAGCGGCGCGCTCGGCCGCCGCCGCGGCATCCAGCAGCAGCGCCGGCTCGACCGGGACGTACAGGACCCCCGGCAGCGCCGCAAGGTCCCGCGCCGCCGCCCGCGACGCCGCCGCCAGCGAGCCGACCACGATCAGCGCGCCGCCGGTCGTGACGGACAGTTCGACCGGAGCGGTCCGCTCGCCGGGCGCCGCTTCGGCCAGCGCATGGGCAAGGCCGGCGCTCCCGATGAAGAACGCGGATGGCCGGACGGGCAGGCTTGCCTGCGCGATCCGCGCAAGATCGTCCTCGGTCTGCGCATCGCAGACGGCGACGACATCGCCTTTGGACGCCAGTTCCGCGAAGACCGTCCGCAACGCATCGGCGCCGCTCCGGATCGTGGAAAGCGGCACCTTCTCCGCCGCTATGCCGACCGACCCCAGCACTTCGCGGAGGTCGGCGTTCGGATAGCTGTGGTCGCGCCGCCAAACCTCCGCTTCCTCGAGCGGCTTGCCGCCGACCAGGATGCGGCCCTGCTCGGTGGTCCTGCCGGTGGCGGGGAAGGCCGGCGCGAAGATCCCGAACGCCGAGCCCGAGCGGGCGCGCAGCGCGTCCATAGCGGCGACCGTCTCGGCGGCCGGCTGGCCGCGCAGGGTGGAATCGATCTTCTTGAACAGGACGCTGTCGCGATCGAGCAGCCTGCCGAGAGCCGCTCGATGCGTCTCGGCCGCCTGCTCCGCCGTCAGCCCACGGCTGTCGGAATCGTAGGAGAACACGGCGGTCCCCGATCCCGCACTGTCGCCCCAGCCGACCACCGACGCGACGCCCTGCTTGGCGAAGGCGATCGCGCAGTCGGCGGCTCCCGTCAGGTCGTCGGCCAGGATCAGCCAGCGGGAGACCATGCTACCGGCTCCCCGGCGTTGCGGCGGCGGATGTCGTATGAGCGAGGGTCTCCTGCTTCATGAACTCTCCTCATGCGCACTGCGCGCAGTAATAAACTCCTTCAGCCCACAAAAATGCGCATTTTGGGCGTGCATGTCAATTTATCTCGCGCAAGATGCGCAATTTCTCGCAGATCGTCTAGGAACCGACCGGACGCGACCGAAGCATGATGAAGGGGAGGATGAAGGCCGGGACGAACAGCGGCTTCTCGAAATGGTTCACGGCCACGGCGCCCGTACCGGCGCCGACCGCATAGGCCAGCCAGACCAGGGCGAAGATCGAAGCGCCCTGGCGGGCCGCTCCGTCCTTGCCCGGCCACAGCCATGTGACCAATTCCTCTCCCAGCTTTTGCAGGTTGCCGGTGATGAAGACGGTGTTGAGGGCGACGCCGTTGAACCGGTTGGCGGCCGAGTTCTGCATGCCCATGGCAAGCGACAGCAGGACGGCCGCGATGGTCTTGTCGATGAAGCTGCAGGCGACCAGCAGGCCGCCGGCGATGCTCATGGCGAACAGGCTGTTGATGCCGCCGCGGATCATCAGGCGGGCGGCTATGACGCCGGCCAGGAAGGCCAGGATGATGACGCCATGGAAGAGCGCCGCGCCGTATTGCGCGGTCGCCAGTTCGATCCCCATGAAGATGGTGTTGCCGGTCATCAGCCCGGCGAACGCGTTGAAGTGCAGGTAGCCGACCGTATCCACGTAGCCGGCGATCAGCGCCAGAACGATCGCTCGAACCACTTCGGCCTCCTGCACTCCAGTTTCGGGCGCTTAGGCGGGTTTGCCGCGCTATTCGATCTTGGGCGGTTCCAGGTCGAAGGACGGCAGGTCGCCGTCCCCGGGAGCGGGGATGAGGTTGTCGAACTGGCGCTCCACCTCGGCCGGGTCCAGCTGGGTTTCCGACGCCTTGTAGTGCATGACCATGTCGGGAAACAGGATCAGCAGGGCGACCATGATGCACTGGATGACGACGAACGGCACGGCGCCCCAGTAGATCTGGCTGGTCTCCACCGGCTCCATCCGTCTCTTCGTGACCCTGTCGATGTAAGGGATCTTCGGCGCCACCGACCGCAGGAAGAACAGGGCGAAGCCGAAAGGCGGATGCATGAAGCTGGTCTGCATGTTGACGCCCAGCATCACGCCGAACCAGATCAGGTCGATCCCGAGCTTTTCGGCCGCCGGCGCCAGCAGCGGGATGACGATGAACGCCAGTTCGAAGAAGTCGAGGAAGAAAGCCAGCAGGAACACCATGATGTTGACGACGATCAGGAAGCCGGTCTGGCCTCCCGGCAGCGAAGTCAGCAGATGTTCGACCCAGACGTGGCCGTTCACGCCGTAGAACGTCAGCGAGAACACCCGCGCGCCCAGCAGGATGAACAGCACGAAAGCGGACAGCTTGGCGGTGGATTCCGTCGCCTGCTTGACGATGCTCAAGTTGAGCCGGGCGGGGTTGCGGTCGAGGAGGCGTTTGCCGCCCGCCAGGATCACCGCCCCCAGCGCGCCCATCGCGCCGCCCTCGGTCGGCGTCGCCAGTCCGATGAAGATCGTGCCCAGCACCAGGAAGATCAGCAGCAGCGGCGGCACCATGACGAAGGTGACCCGCTCGGCTATCGTGGACATGAACCTGATGCCCGTCAGCCGCTCTCCGATGCCGGCCAGCAGCGCGTAGATCCCGGCAGCGGCGACGATTTCCGCAAGGATGCTTTCGGTCATCCCGCCGTTCTGGCTTAGATACAGATAGATGCCGATCATCACGGCAGTCAGCAGGGCCGTGGCGACCAGCCGCCTGGCGCCCAGGAAGCGGTTCATCAGCGCGCAGGTCAGGGCCACCACCACGGCGATGGAGATCAGCAGGATGACGAAGTCGGCGCCACCGCTGATGCCCGTCCTGATCATCGCGTAGTAGCCGACCAGACCGGAGAAGACGGCGAGCAGTCCGAGCTGCCAGACGCCGCGCGTGCCGTTTGGTTCGTGATAGCCGATGGCGGCCGGCGGCAGTCCCGGAGCCGCATCGGGCTTGATCAGCGTGACCAGGAAGACGTAGCCCAGGTAAAGGCAGGCAAGCGCCAGACCCGGCAGGAAGGCCCCCTCGTACATGTCGCCGACCGAGCGGCCGAGCTGGTCGGCCATGACGATCAGCACGAGCGAGGGCGGGATGATCTGCGCCAGCGTTCCCGATGCGGCGATGACCCCCGCTGCCAGCCGCCTGTCGTAGCCGTAGCGCAGCATGATCGGCAGCGAGATCAGCCCCATCGAGATGACGGAGGCGGCGACGACGCCGGTGGTCGCCGCCAGCAGCGCGCCCACGAAGATCACGGCATAGCCGAGGCCGCCCCGCACGGTGCCGAACAGCTGGCCGATCGTGTCCAGCAGGTCCTCGGCCATCCCGGATCGCTCCAGGATCAGGCCCATGAAGGTGAAGAACGGGATCGCCAGCAGCGTCTCGTTCGCCATGGTCTGGAACACGCGTTCCGGCATGGCCTGGAGCAGCGGCCAGGACAGCGTGATCTCGCCGCCGGAATAGGGTGCCAGTTCGACGCCGATCACGAAGAACAGCAGGCCGTTGGCGGCAAGGGCGAAAGCGACGGGATAACCCAGAAGCAGGAAGAGGACGAGCGCCATGAACATGATGGGCGCCATGTTCTGCGCGATGAATTCCGTCATGGACGGCTCCTGGGAGATGTTGGCGCCGGGGCGCCGCCGGCATCGGCGTCCGCCGGTATTCCGACCGCGCTTTCCTTCTGGATCGACAGCAGGCGTTCGACTTCGCCTTCGATATCGTGATGACCGCCTATTCCGGGGTCCGGAAGGACGCCGCGCATGATGGCGATGCGCTTGATCAGCTCGCTGACCGCCTGAAGCGCCAGCAGGATGAAGCCGACCAGGATCGCGAGCTTTGCCGGCCAGATGATCAGGCCGCCGGCATTGGTCGAAACTTCGCCCGAAGCGTAGGAGCCCAGGAAGAAGGGGATCGACGTATAGATCAGAACGGCGCAGAAGCCGCCCAGGAAGAAGACGTGGCCGATCACGTCGATCCAGTTCCGGACCTTCCGGGAGAACCGGTTCGCCACGATGTCGATCCGGATATGCTCGTTCTCGATCAGCGTCCAGGCGGCGCAGAGCATGAAGACGGCGCCGAACAGATACCACTGAAGCTCGAGCCAGGCATTGGACGAGGCGCCGATGACCTTGCGCACGATGGCATTGATCGCGGAGACGAGGATGGCGATGACGATCGCCCAGGCGGCTATGCGGCCGATCCACCTGTTCATGGCGTCGATGCCGCGGCTTATGCCCAACAATGCTTGCAACGGGTATCCTCCTGGGGCGCAGTCGGCCGGAACGGCAAGGCCCCGGGGCAAGGTTTATCCAAGGTAGCCGCGCTCCGGCAGCGCCGGGAAACGTCCGGTCAGATCGGCCGCCGCTTCCAGCAGTTCCCGCGGCAGTTCATTGCCGGAGATGGTCAGCGGGGCAGGGGCCTTGTCCCATCCGGCCCCGTAGGCCCAGAGATGGTCGACGGCGCGATTGGCGTTGGAGAAGGGGTTGCCGAACGGCAGCTTGGCGGCGGCAGAGAACATCTCGGAAACCACGACGCTCAGCACGCGGGAGACCGCCTGCGCCTCTTCCCGGCGGCCGGCTTCCAGCAGGTCGAGCATCCGCCGGAGCTGGGAGCCGAAGGCGTTGCCGGTGCTGAGAAGCCAGCCCTGGTAGAGACCGGCCGGTTGCAGCATATCGACATAGTCGCCCTCGGCGCCGCGCACCATGATGGGGCCGGTGAAGCCGGACAGGGCCACCGCATCCTTGCCGCTGGTGTCCTTGAACATCGTGATGCGCGGGTTGGCGACGAGTGCGCGCATCGTTTCAGGCTCGATCGAGCAGTGCGTGACCTGCGGAAGCTGATAGACGGCGATCTCGCTCCGGGTTTCCGCAAGGACCCGCTCGTAGTGGCGGACGATGTCCTGCTGGCTGGCCGCGGCGTCGACCGGCGGGCACACCGCAAGCCCGCAATACTCGCCCGCGGGCGTCTTCATCTCGTCGAGCGTGTTCTCAACAGCCCGAGCCCACTCGACGACGCCTTCCGTCGTGGGCCGGAGCGCTCCGACCAGGAACCGGGCGCCCCGGAAAAGGTCGGCGCGGGCCGTCAGGCGGACCAGCACGAGCAGTTGCTCGAGGCTCATCTCCCAGCCGTCGCCGGTCGATCCCGCCAGCAGGAACTGGCGCACCGATGGCCGGATGAACGAGAGATGTGCTGCGATCCGGTCCGGGTCGATCTCGACCGACGGCCCCTGCCGCCGGTACTGGGTGAGAAGGGGTACCCACAACCTGTCGTTCTGCGGGCTGTCGTTCTGCGGGCTGTCGTTCTGCGGGCGGTCGTCCTGCGGGGAAGTTGACATTACGATCTCCTGTCCGCGAGTAAAGGAAGAGGCTGCCGCGGCGCTGGTGTCCAGGCGCGGCGCCGGCCTGGTTCAGCCGGCGATGGCTTCGTTCAGCATGCGTTCGTAGTCTTCTACCGTGGCGGGCCGGGCGTTGGTCGCGTGGGAATGGTCCTCGACGGCGGCGCGGGCTATGGCCGGAACCAGGCTGGAAGGAACCCCCATTTCGGCAAGGCTTTTCGGAAGCCCCAGCCTGCCGCTCAACTGCGCGAAGTAGTCGGCCAGATCGGCATCCGGCCCAAGGCCCAGCGTGGCGCGTATGACGGCGTATTTCGCTTCGGCATGGCTCTGGTTGAAGCGGAGGGTGGCCGGCAGGATCACCGCGTTGAGCGTGCCGTGATGCAGCGAAAGATCCTTCTGTCCGCCGAGCGGGTGGGACAGGGCATGGACCGCGCCCAGACCTTTCTGGAATGTCAGACCGCCTTCCAGCGCCGCCATCATCATCTGGTACCGGGCGTCCCGGTCGGAGCCGTCGGCAACGGCCTTTTCGATGTTGTCGACCGCGCGCTTCAGCCCGTCCAGGGCTATCGCTTCCGCCGGAGGATTGTCGCGCGGGCTCAGATAGGTCTCGACGCAATGGGTGACGGCATCCATGCCGGTAGCGGCCGTCAGCCAGCCCGGCAATCCCAGCGTCAGTTCGGGGTCGCAGACCGCCCGCTTGGGGATCAGGTGCGGGGAGATGAAGCCGAGCTTGCGGCCGTCCTTCAGCGTTATCAGCGATGCCCGCCCGACCTCGCTCCCGGTTCCGGCCGTCGTCGGCACTGCGATCACGGGGGCGACGGCGGCGGTGATCCTGGGGATGCCCCCAAGGATGGCGGCATATTTTTCAAGCGGACCCTCGTGGGTCGCCAGCAAGGCTACGCCCTTGGCAAGGTCGATCGGCGATCCGCCGCCGACGGCGATCAGACCGTCGCAGTTCCGCTCCCGGTAAAGCGCAAGCGCCGCTTCGACCGCTTCTTCGGTCGGGTTGGTCGGCGTGCCGGTAAAGACGGGCAGATCGGCGCCGGAGCCGATCACCGCGGTAATTTTCTCGACCAGCCCGGCCTTCGTCACGCCTTCGTCGGCGATGATCAGGGGCTTCTTGATGCCCAGTTCGGTCAGATCCTGCTGGATGCCGCCGATGGCGCCGAACTCGAAGCGGATGGTGGTCAGGTATGAGATCAAAGACATGGGGGTGCACCGGCTGAATGGAGAGTTGGCATGACGGCTCGGGCGGCCGCCCGACGCGGTGACGGCGGGAAACGGTGGGCGAGCGGCGGGGTCCCTGCCGGAATCCCGTCGCTCATCCTTTCCCGGTCAAGGATGACGGCGCGTCAGAGCTTCGAACGCGAGCGGATCATGAAGTTGTCGAACGTGTACTCGGCGACCTGCCACCACTGGTATGAATCGTTGCGCAGGCTTGCCATGGAGTCGTAGATCTTCTTGAAGTCCGGGTTCTTCGCCGACAGGTCGGCATAGACCTCGCCCGAAGCCTTCAGCGCCGCTTCCAGGATTTCCTGCGAGAACGGGCGCAGCTGGGCGCCGGATGCGACCAGCCTGCGCAGGGCCGCCGGGTTCTTGAAATCGTATTTCGCGACCATGTCGACATTGGCGTAACCGGCCGCCGCCTGGATGATCGCCTTGTAGTTTTTCGGAAGCTCTTCCCATTTCTGCCGATTGAAGAAGAAGTGCACCATGGCGCCTCCTTCCCAGAAACCGGGATAGTAATAGTAGGGCGCCACCTTCTGGAACCCGAGCTTCTCGTCGTCATAGGGGCCGACCCATTCGGCGGCATCGATCGTGCCGCGCTCCAGCGACGGATAGATGTCGCCGCCCGCGATCTGCTGAGGCACAACCCCAAGCTTCGACAGGATTTCGCCGGTCAGTCCGGCGATGCGGAACTTCAGGCCGTTCAGATCCGCGACCGTCTTGACTTCCTTGCGGAACCATCCGCCCATCTGGGCCCCCGTGGCGCCGCCCGGAAGCATGTAGATGTTGAATTTCTTATAGAATTCGTTGTAGAGGTCGAGACCGCCGCCATAATACATCCAGGCGTTCTGCTGCCGTGTATTCAAGGCGAAGGGAGCAGCGCTCGCGAAGGCAAATGTCGGATCCTTGCCGACATAATAGTATGAAGACGAGTGAGCCATCTCGAC
The DNA here is from genome assembly GCF_059503625.1 of Skermanella sp. Taxonomy (NCBI): domain Bacteria; kingdom Pseudomonadati; phylum Pseudomonadota; class Alphaproteobacteria; order Rhodospirillales; family Azospirillaceae; genus Skermanella; species Skermanella sp. The sequence goes on along the minus strand of NZ_JCACHA010000657.1, from coordinate 1,273 downwards.
GGTGCCGTTGCCGACGGCATCCACTGCCTGAAACGTTCCGACGATTTCGCCGGCCGAGAACGGCTGGATCTGGAACTTGCCGTCGGTCGCCTCGGAAACGAACTTGGCCATGACGTCGGCGGCGCCGTAGATGGTATCGAGCGACCGGGGAAACCCCGATGTCAGGCGCCACCGTATCTCCGGCATGCTCTGGGCGATGGCCGGGGCGGCGAGAGTGCTGGCGGCTAGCCCCACTCCTCCCGTCGTCAGGAACTGGCGGCGTTTCATGATGTCCTCCCCTTTGGATTGCTTTTGTTCGTACTTCCAACCGAAGCTCCCGCCGAGCGGCAGGAAGCTTGTAGGTAGCTGAAAATACAGCGCTTTATTCATCTCCATATTCGGCTAAAGCTTTTCCCAATGATAGTCAATACCATGAAGGACAGTATGCCGTTGGTAGAGCAAGGGGTTAATCTTACAGTATTAACCTTTTCAGTATCTTCGATTTCTTCGATTACGGAGTGTGTCATACCGTAATCAACCACGGCCATCGTCGTCATTGAAAACTCTCAAACATTTTATTGGTTGCCGTTTCAAGCATATGCCCAGATGCTCGGCACATACCTGGCTATTTATTAACCATAAATGCTGGTAAGCTCGGGTGTCGCCGACCGGGACGCCCATAGCTTCTCCCCGCTCTGCGCTGGCCTTCGCTTTGCATTCGAAATACCTGATGCCGGCGATCGCCGGTGTGCAGACAACGACGGGAGGTTGGACAATGCTTGAAGTATTGGCGCCGGTAGCTCGGCGCGGCGTGCTGCGCTTCGGGGCGACGATGGGACTGGTGGCGCTGCTGGGAACCGTCGCTCTCCCGGCCAAGGCGCAGACGCCGACCGAGATCAACTTCGTCGAAGCGGTTCATAACCTCGGCTATATCAATCTCTATGTCGGCATGCATGCCGGGATCTTCGAAAAGCACGGCCTGAAGCTGAACGTCAGCGCCGCCGGCGGCGATACCCAGGCCTTCGCGGCGGTGCTCGGCCGCTCGGCGCAGTTCGCCATCGGCGACGCCACCATGGTCCAGATGTCGCGCGAGGCCGGCGGTCCGGGGATCGTCGTAGGCACCGTCGTTCAGCGCGCCCACTACTTCGGGGTCTCCAAGAACCTCGATACGATCACCGATCCGGCCATGTTCAAGGGCAAGACAATCGTCACCTCGCCGGAGCCGAACACCAACTTCAGCGTGACCAAGCGCATGCTGGAAAAAGCCGGGCTGAAGATCGGCACCGACGCGAAG